>JAFPBP010000167.1 GCA_017424085.1 Clostridia bacterium | reverse complement strand
TTACCATTATGATACACCGCTTACCGTGAAACACGAGCTTGAAGCTCTCGTTGAAGCGGGATTTGCATCCGTAGAGGTGTTGAATAATTGGGGAGCAACATACACCGTTAAGGCGGTTAAATAACTGACAAATTCCAATTTGTCGAACAGAGTAAAACCAACCCCGACAGATCGTAAAAAATCTGTCGGGGTCAATTATTTGTTTATCGCGGATCAAATAAGGCAAGATGATTTATGATTTCTCCGATAAGAACATCACGCCTTCGCTTGCGGGACGGTGTTTTCGTTTTGGGTCAACCGATGGGGATATCGGCATTGTTTACGGCTCGATCGTAAGACTGATTTTTGTGTTATCAATATTTATCGTAACGTAATGCGTCCAATCACTGAAAAGTCCGCCCGTCGTCAGCTCGACCTTGATTTCTTCGCCTGCGGAAATCTCGATTTCTTCCCTGTCCCCATAGCCTATAACGCAACCATTGGAGCAGAGCAGCCTGCACTCTGTTTTAATGCTGTCTTTCGCGCCGATCGTAAGCACGATCTTAATGGTCGAACGTTCGTTTTTTTTAATATCGATGCTGTCGATTCTTACATAATCCACGGCGGAATCGCTTTTGTATATCTGATTTAAGGTGATCGTTCCGTTTTCATATTTCCCCGACCAATAATCGTTGGGGAAATAAAACCACGCCTGTGTCAACAGCTCCTTAAGAGTGTCGGTCATTCTCAGTTCGACACCCTTTCCGAGATGCGTCTGCACCTTGCAGATCTCATCCATTTCGGGATCCAAGCGGAACAGACCAACCGTTCCGCACTCAATCCACAGGGTTCCTCGTGTTACAGAAAGCGTTCCGGTATGTTCGTTTACGGTCTCATTGGAGATCTTGGGGATGGTCTTTCCCGTTTCCTCCAATTTGGAAAGGCAATCGATAATAGCATATCCAAGATCACAAGTGAACACTTCTTTTGCCGCTATTCCGTAGCCATCCCAGCCGTAACGCAGCATTCTGAAGCCTGCCTCGAATCCCGAATAAGGTATGTTGTCGGGGTCGGTATATTTTCGGGTATTGCCGCATTTCGTGCATTGGTCCATGGCGGTATATTCATTAAAATTATCGATACGCTCCCAATTATGCTTGCAGCCTCTGACCTCCGGCTTGGAACAAGAAACAGAGGAAATGACAAGAAGCGTCATCAAGATCAGCAAAAAGATTCGTTTCGGTTTCATAATATCACTCCTGTTTTGTTCGGCTTGAAGGGGTGTAAAAAAGCGCGCACCGTCCTTTGACATGTGCGCGCAGCTTAATCACGTTCGATCCGTACCCCACGGGATTCTCTGAAGATCCTGCGCGCAGGGGGAGGTCCGAGGAATAAAAGCTTCATGAGAATCTCCTCCTTTCGATTGGGTCAATTCTATTGTATCAGATAAAGCCGACGTTGTCAAGAGTTTTGTGTGGGGGAATGTGGATTTTTTGTAAATTTTACAACTCTTCTTAGGATAAATTTTAGTTTTTTGGGTATAGTAAAGCAAAAAAGGGTGATTTTGGTGGAGTCTGTTATTTTTAATGCGCAAGAGATTGCACCCTGGGCGATTGAGGTGCGGCGGGCGTTGCACGCTTGCCCCGAATTGGGGTTCGAGCTTCCCGAAACCAAACGGATTTTGTCCGAGGGGCTGAACGATCTGGGAATTCCCCACGCCTCCGTGGGCGGGTCTTTGGTGGGCGAATTGGGAGCGGGGGATCGGGTGATTTTATTGCGGGCGGATTGCGACGGCTTGCCGATTCCCGAGGAGACCTCTCTTCCCTTTGCCGCGCGCAACGGCAACATGCACGCCTGCGGACACGATCTGCACGCCGCCATGCTTCTGGGTGCGGCTCACGTCCTCAAAAAGCGGGAAAAATCCCTTCCTTGCCGCGTTCGCCTGTTGTTTCAAGGTGCGGAAGAAACCCTGCAGGGCGGGGCAGAGGTGGTTCGTGCGGGGGTGACCGAGGGGGTGGAAGCCGCCTATATGCTTCACGTTACGGTGGGCTCGGGCTTGCCTGCGGGCACGGTGGTAATCCCTCCTGCGGGGCGGATCGCTCCCGCCGCCGATCTTTGGGAGATCACCCTGCGGGGCGGGGGCGGACACGGCTCCGACGCAACCCTTTCGTCCCCGCTCCTCACGGGCGCGGCGCTGGCGTTGCGCCTGTCGGAGTTATTCCCCAAGGGGGAGAGCGGGGCGCTTACGGTGGGCGCATTGCAAAGCGGAATCGCCTCCAACGTGGTGCCCCACGAGGCGGTTCTGCGGGGAAGTCTGCGGTGCTTCGACGACGATCTGCGGCGGGAGCTTTTGGAAAACATGGCGCAAGCGGTGGCGCACTTGGACGGCATGGAGGGACGGTGGCGCATTACCGCCCATTGCCCCGTGCTTCAAAACCATCCCGAACCCCGCTCCCATGCGGCAGAATGCCTGCCTCGCCTGTTGGGCGCCGAACGGGTGGTGACCCCCACCGTGGGCGCAGGGGGCGGCTCGGAGGATTTTGCTTACGTTGCCGCCGCCGTCCCCGCCTGCATGATGGCTCTTTCCGCGGGTGATACCCCCTACCCCCTCCACCATCCCAAGGTCGTCTTCGACGAAGCCTGTATCTCTTACGGCATCGCCGCCCTTGTTGGGTTGGTGTTGTCCGATTAGGCTTGCCCCTCAGTGGTAAAGGCTTCTTTTTATCGTTCAAAGCATTGAGGATGGCGATTTGTTTTGCACAGTGATTTACCCCTTCCCCAAACGCAAAGCGTTTGGTCCCTCCCCCTCCAAGAGGTGGAGGCTGCCCCTTGTGCCGCACTCATTTTTTGTTTTACCATCCGAGAGAAACTCTTGAACGATGCAAAAAAGAATGTTCGTGCACAGAAGCAAGGCTCCCTTGTGTAAAGGGAGCTGGCTTGCCGCAGGCAAGACTGAGGGATTGTACGGGACAAGAAGATTCTTTTTAGGGTTTATCGACAAATTGAGGCGCACTCCGAAGAGTGCGCCTCGTTGATTTTTTTCGGTTATTGAGTGATGTCCTGCAGGACGATGGTTGCGGTGTGGACGGTATTGCTTCGGATATAGGTGACGGTGATGCTGTCGCCCACGCGCAGGTCTGCCAGAACGGCTTTCAGATCCTCAATGGAGGTGATGTCCTTGTCGCCCGCCTTGATGATCACGTCCCCAGCCTTCAAGCCTGCCTTATCTGCGGCGCCGCCGGGAACGACGGTGTAGACGAAGGCACCCTTCAGATCGTTTTCATCGTAGGTGTAGCCCGTGATGCCGATGCCGGGACGGGTGATCTTGCCGTTGTTCATCAGCTCTTCTGCCAGGGGCAGAACCGTGTCGATCTGCAGGGCAAAGCCGAGGTTTTCAAAGGAGCCCGAGATCTTGATGGAGTTGATGCCCACCACCTGACCGTATTCGTTCACCAGGGGACCGCCCGAGTTTCCGGGATTGATGGCGGCGTCGTGCTGGATCAGATCCATGGTAAAGCCCAGATCGGAGAAGTTCATATCATAGCGCAGGGACGAAACGATGCCTTGGGTTGCGGTGTATTCCAGCTCCAGCGCATAGGGGGTGCCTACGGCGATGACCATGTCACCGGGGACCAGAACGGAGGATTGCCCGAATTCCGCAGGGGTCAGCTTGGGCGCGGTGATCTTGATGACCGCCACGTCGGATGCGGCGTCGGCGCCGATGACGGTGGCAGGGAAGGAGCGGTCATCCTGCAGGGTGACCTGAATGCTGGTGGCACCGTCCACCACGTGGGCGTTGGTGAGGATATAGCCCGTGTCGGTGTAGATGATTCCCGTGCCGAAGCCCGAGGTCTTGGCGCCCGCCACCTGCACGGTGACCACGGAGGGGGAGATCTTCTTGATGATCTCCTGGGGCGTCAGCTTGTCGCCCTCGTTGACCTCGGTGCGGTAATTGTAGGAGGGGGTCACGCTCTGGGGAATCTGAAACGCCTGGGTGGCGCCTCCTGCGGCGGCAATAGCAAAGGCGGCGGTGAGGATCGAGACTGCAAGGGCAATGACGGCGATCGCCATCCAAACGCCGTTGCGCTGCTTTTTCGGAGCAGGCGCGGGCGGTACGGTGACTGCAGGCTCTTCCACGGGGGTGGGAACGGAATTGTATTCATCCATAGAGTTCAAATCTCCTTTTGAGACAGATTTTCCAAGGTCGTCGGAAGCGATCACCGACCGCGCGAGAATGCGAGGTTCTTCGGTCGGCGACCCTTCACGGAAAGAGGGGTTCTCGCAATTCGTCCTCTTGTAAGAATATTATATCGCTTTTTTGGGGGTTTCCTTTGACGGAATTGCGGGAATTTTATGGAATCTCACGACAAAAGATCCCATCGGGTCACGTGATATTGCAGGCAATCTGCGGTTTTCCCCCGCAGGGAGACGTATTGGGGCAGGGTCATCTGATATTTCATCCCCGCCTTTTCCAGCACCCGCAGGGACGCCTTATTGTCGGGGTGACAGACGGCGACCACCTCGTCCAGCTTCAGATCGGTTACGGCGAAGCGGATCAGCGCTTTCACCGCCTCGGTGGCATATCCCTTCCCCCAGCAATGACGGGCGAGCCAATACCCCACCTCTGCGGAGCGGTTGAAGAAATCCACGTTGTTCAGATGGATCAGCCCCAGCACCTTGGCGTCGTCTTTTCGCTCGATCGCCCATTCGGTGCAGAGCCCGCATTTCATCTGATCCAAAATATTTTCCACCATGGTTTCGGTTTCCTGCATCCCGTAGGGACCCCAGGGCTCGTATTTCACCACGCGGGGATCGTTGGTTGCCTCGTAAAGATCGGTCTTGTCGGCGCGGAAGACCTGCCGCAAGCGAAGACGGGGCGTTTCCAGCACGGGATAGGGATCCAGAAGGCGGTAGAATTCCTTCTCAAATTGTTTTTCGGGCTTGCTAAACATGATCAGGTTCCGTATTTCTCCAAAAATTCCTCGAAGCAAATGCCCTCGCTCATCATGATCTGCGCCGCTTCCTTGCCCACGTAGCGGTAATGCCAGGGCTCGTAGATGATCTTGGTCACATCGACCTTGTCCTTGGGATAGCGCAAAACGAAGCCGAATTCGGCGCAATTCTCGTAGAGCCACTTAAAAGCTTCGGTTTTTTCAAACTTCGAATCCAGGGTCTGGTAGGAGGGAGTCACGATATCCGCCGCCAGCCCCGTATGATGCTCGGAGGTTCCGGGGACGGCGATGATGGTGGCGGTTTTCGCCACGGCATCCTCCTTGGAATAGCCCTTGTTGATGTAATACTGAACCTTTGCGTTGAAATTTTTCTCCTGCAGCTCGTAGGAACGGTAGGCGGAGCAGATGATCAGGCTCACTCCGTCCTCTTTCGCCGCGGCGATCATGGCTTTCATGTCTTCGGCACAGCGGGCATCCACGATCCAGTTCCGCCCTGCGGAATAGACGGTGGCTTCCTCGAACTTATAATTCTCGGGGAGGGGGTTGGCTCCGTTTGCCAGAAGCATGTACCATTTGTCCTTTGCGAAGGAGGAGGTCTCGTTCTTCGAGACGTAGGAGTTATCGTTTGTGGAGGTGGTTTGTTGGTTTGTGTCGGTGGTGGGATCGGAATCGGTGGTAGACGATCCTTCCGTTGCGGTTGCCGTGTCCGAGGAGGTTGCGGAGCCTTGGTCGGACGTTGCGGTGTCAGAGGTGTTCGTCTCGGATTGGGAGGCGGTGGCCGTTGACGGTTGCGTGGAGCTTGTGTTCTGCACCACGGGGGGCTCGGGCTCGGGAGGGGTGGTCATGGCATGTGCCAGGGCAATGACTGCCACGGCAAAGAAGCAAAGCACGATCACGCTTCCGATGGCGCTCAGGGATGATGTTTTTTTAGCCATGTTCTTTTTCCTCCAGAATCATCAGATTTCGTTGCATGGTTGCTTTCCCGCGCCATGCGAAGGCACGGTCACGGTAAATCTCACGGAATTTTCGGTCGCTGAGCCCCTCCAGATCCTGCAACGTCAGACGGGGAAGGATCTCGTTGGGGGGCAGGGCAATGGGCGCCGCAGGCAAGCCCGCGTTGTGGGGGCAGACCTCGGAGCAACGGTCGCATCCCCAAGCCATGCGGTTTTTGCGGATGGCTTCCGCCTCTTCCTCGGTCAGCTCGCCCTTCTTTTGGGTTATGTAGGCAAGGCACCGCTCGTAGCGGAAGCCTTCCTCGGTCAGCGCTCCGTTGGGGCAGGCGGCAATGCACCTGCCGCAGGCGTCGCAGTTGAGGCGGGGCGGCTCTGCCGTGAGGGAGACCGCAAGGTCGGTGAGGATCTCGCCCAAAAAGACGAAGGATCCCTTTTCGGTGATGCAAAGATTGTTCTTCCCCTTTGCCGCAAGTCCGCTCCGCAACGCCGCCTTTTGCTCGTCGGTGGGGGAATTGTCGGTGTAAGCGAGGAAGGTGTTTTGGGGATACAGGGCGCTCAGCTCGGCGGCAATCTCTCGCAACTGATCGCCGAAATAGCGATGATAGTCGGGGAGGGCGGCGAACCGCGCCAGATTCTGCCCCTCCCGCAGGGGGAAATAATAGGGCAGAGCGGTGATGAGGACCGTGGTGACCCCGTCTACGGGGCGCAGCTGTACTTGGTCAAAGGGCACGGAAGCCACGGGCAAGCCCCGTCGGGTAAAAAGATCGCGAACAATGTCCATGGGTTCCGCTTCCTTTCCTTATTATAATAGATCAGGCGTCGTTTTCGGGGGTCTGTGCGGGAGAATCCTCCGCAGATGCTTCAACGGCAGCCTCTTGTGCAGGTTCTTCGGCAGGGGTATCGTTCGCAGGTGCTTCGGCGGGGGCAACGGGTGCCTCGTCGGGCTTTGAGAAGACCTCCTCCTTGGACTTACCGTCCAAAAGGGCACGGAACTGATCGCCCGTGATCTTTTCCTGCTCGATCAGCACCTGTGCGATGGTGTGGAGCTGATCCAGATGATCCTTCAGAATGCCGATGGCGCGGGCGTACTGCTCGTCGATGATGCGCTTGATCTCCTCGTCAATGGTGGAGGCGACCTTTTCGGAATAGGTCTTGGATTCTGCGGTGAAATCTCTGCCCAGGAAGACCTCTTCCCGTCCCGTTCCGAAGAGGATGGGACCCAATTTTTCGGACATACCGTAGCGCATGACCATCTGACGTGCGGTTTCGGTGGCTTGCTGAATGTCTCCCGATGCTCCCGTGGAGATATCGTCCAGACACAGCTCCTCCGCCGCTCTGCCGCCCATGCAATGGGTGATGCGGTCCAGCATTTCGTTCTTGGAGGCGTAGCTCTTGTTTTCCACGGGCAGATAGGAGGTATAGCCTCCCGCCATGCCGCGGGGGATAATGGAGATCTCGTTGACCTGGGCGTTGCCGTCCGCCACCACGGTGACGATGGCGTGACCCGCTTCGTGATAGGCGGTCAGCTTCTTCTCCTTGTCGGTGATCAGGCGGGATTTCTTTTCCACGCCCAGCTCCACCTTCATGATGGCGTCGGTGATCTCCTCCATGGTGATCACCTTGCGGTTCTTACGGGCGGACAGAAGCGCCGCCTCGTTGAGCACGTTCTCCAGCTCTGCGGGAGCAAATCCCGAGGTTGCCTTCGCCACGTTCTCAAAGTTCACGTCCTTGCCCATGGGCTTTTTGCGGGCATGGATTTTCAGAATTTCTTCTCTTGCCTTCACGTCGGGCAGGTGAATGACGATCTGACGGTCAAAGCGACCGGGACGGAGCAGGGCGCTGTCCAGAACGTCGGGACGGTTGGTTGCCGCCATGACGATGACGCCCTCGTTCTGCTCAAAGCCGTCCATTTCCACCAGAAGCTGGTTCAGAGTCTGCTCCCGCTCGTCGTTACCGCCGCCCAAGCCTGCGCCTCTCTGGCGACCGACGGCGTCGATCTCGTCGATGAAGACGATGCAGGGAGCGTTTTTCTTGGCTTGATCAAAGGTATCGCGGACACGGGACGCACCCACACCCACGTACAGCTCCACGAAATCGGAGCCCGAAATGCTGAAGAAGGGAACGCCCGCTTCTCCCGCCGTTGCCTTTGCCATATAGGTCTTACCGGTTCCCGGAGGGCCCACCATCAGAACGCCGCGGGGAATGCGCGCGCCCAGATCGGTATACTTGCGGGGATTTTTCAGGAATTCCACGATCTCCTGAAGCTCTTCCTTTTCTTCGTCTGCGCCCGCAACGTCTCCGAAGGTGACCTTGCCCTTGCCCGTGTCGGCAATTTTCAGCTTGGCGCGGCTGAAGCCCATGGCTCCGTTCTTGCCGCCGCCCGACATCTGCTTGAACATGACCCATCCGAACAGACAGACGGCGCCGATGAGGAAGATATAGGGAATCATGGTGACCCAGGCGGGAATGGAGGACGCCGCCTTCAGGTCATAGAATTTCAAGACCCCGTGCTCCATGGCGGAGGTGATATAGGGGTCGATCTGATCCAGGAAGCGGACGGTGCTGAAGAGCATGAAGGTCTCTTCTGCGGCGGTCTCTCCCTCCTTGGGGATCAGCTTATAGGTCAGCTTGTTTCCGACGATGTTGAATTCGGTGACCTGTTCGTCCTTGAAGTACTTCAGGATGTCGGAATACTTCACCGAGGTGTTCTGAATGGCGTTGGCGATCAGGCTGGTTGCGATGACCAACACCAGAAGCAGCACCAGGGCGCTGACGATGTTACGGATACGGTTGCTGTTGTTCAATGGGGATGCCTCCTGTTAGTTTTCGGTGAATTCCACCACGCCGATGTAGGGGAGATTGCGGTGCTTTTCGCTGTAGTCCAGCCCGTATCCCACCACGAACTTGTCGGGGATGACGAAGCCCGTGTATTCCAGAGGAACCACGGTGGTTCTGCGGGAGGGCTTGTCGAGCAGAGAGCAGATGCGAAGGGAGTTGACTCCTCTGCCCCGCAGGATCTCAATGATGGTGGAGAGGGTGTTTCCGCTGTCCAGAATATCCTCCACGATCAGAACGTCCTTGCCCGCAATGTCCACGGAAAGGTCTTTGGTGATCTTGACGTGTCCGTTGGACTCGGTGCCGTGCCCGTAGCTGGAGACCACCATGAAGTCGATGGTGACGTCCTCGGTTTCCAGAGCGCGCATCAGATCGGTGAGGAACACCACCGCGCCTTTCAGAATGGAAATGAGAAGAATGGGGTTCCCTTCATAGTCCTTTTTGATCTGCTCCGCCAATTCCTTGGTGCGGGTGCGGATCTCCTGCTCGGTGATGTAGGGGGTGATAGTGTATCCCATAAAAGGATCCTCCGTATGTAAATGTTTTTTTTAACGAAATTATGCCTCCGTGATCTCCACGGAATAGCCGGCGTCGCCGACCGAAAGGGGTTCGTGGGTGGACGGTCCCACCCGTTCGCACCACACCAGGCGGTGCTCGTCGCTGAGAATCCAAAGGGCGTCCCGCTCTGCTTTCGGGATCTGCAGCTCGGTCAGATACTTTTTCAGCGGCTTTGTGCCTGCGCGGGTCTTGATCACGTCTCCGTCAATGCGGGTCCGCAGGGTCAGCGGCAGGCGCAGGGGGATGAGTCGGTAGCGATTTTCGGGGGTTGCCACCATCTCTGTCAGAGTCAGGATCCGTCCGTCGTCCAGCACCGTTTGAAGGTCGGTGATCAGACGGGGCGGCGGCGGGGGTGCATTTTCCCGAACCGTCAGCTGATTCTGCCCCAGATGCAGGGTGTATTTGCGGTCAAACTCCACCGTTCCCGTGGATTTCTCCAACAGCGCCAGCGCCTGCTCGGTCTGCTCGAAGGACAGAGTCTTTTCCAGACGGGAAAAGGCGGCGCGCAGGATCTCTGCCTGCTCTCCCTTGGGAAGGGCGCGCAGTTGATCTGCGGGGAGGACGGAGGGGTGATCGTTCAGAAATGCGTTTGCCCGTGCTTCCATTGCCTCCTGCTGGAGACGGAGAGCGGCGGCGGTACGGCAAAGGGCTTGCCGCAGGCTTGGGTTGATCTGCTCCATGGGGGGCACCACCGTATGGCGGATGCGGTTTCGCGTGTATTGCAGGCTGTCGTTGGTTTTGTCCAGCGCAAAGGGCGTGCCCATGGCTTTACAATATTCTATCGTGTCCGATTTCGGACAATTTATCAGCGGTCGGATGAGGATCGTGCTTCCTTCGTTCCGCTTTGGGGGAATTCCGCAAAGACCCTTGGGGCCCGCTCCGTGCAACAGATGCAAAAGCACCGTTTCGCATTGATCGTCGGCTGTATGGGCGGTGGCAACGTGGGTGGCGCCTTGGTCTGCGGCAACCGATCGGAAAAAATCGTATCGGATCCGCCGCGCGGCGCTTTCCTCGGTCTCTCCCCGTTCTATTTCCTGCCGCACGTGGGCGTGAAGCACCCGACAGGGGATCCCCACGGCGTTGCAGAAGTCCCGCACCATGGTCTCTTCTCCGTCCGATTCGGGGCGGAGCCCGTGGTGCACGTGGGCAACGGTGACGGGGTAATCGGGACGGTGGACGGCGTAGTAGGTGAGCATCGCCATGGAATCGGGACCTCCCGAAACGGCGAGGATCAGCCCGTTACACCCTTCCTCCATGCCCTCCTCCCGCAGGGTTGCGGCTACGGTCTTCTCAAGGGGCATCGCCGTAGCCCTCGGGAACGGTCACGTTGGTTGCCTGTGCGGTAAAGGCGGTGTATCTGCCGTCCCAGTTCAGGGAGATCTTTCCCACCGAGCCGTGACGGTTTTTGGCGATATGCACGTTACAGATATTCTTTTTCGCCGCGTCCTTTTCGTAGTAGTCGCGGGACAAAAAGACCACGATGTCGGCGTCCTGCTCGATGGAGCCCGAGTCACGCAGGTCGGACAGCTGAGGCGTGGGGTCGTCGCGCTTTTCAATACCACGGGACAGCTGAGACAGAAGAATTACGGGTACGTTCAGTTCCTTCGCCATCAGCTTCAGGGAGCGGGTGATGGTGGACAATTCCTGCACGCGGTTATCCCGTCCGCCTCCCGTTGCCGCAGACATCAGCTGAAGGTAGTCGATGACCACCAAGCCCAGGTTGGGTACCTTGCGAAGCTTGGATTTCATATCCAGCGCGGTGATGTTACCGGTTTCGTCCATGTAGAAGTTCATGTCCCGCAGGTTGGAGCGCCAGACCCGCAGAAGCTCCTCCCAATCCCGTGCGTCCAGCTTGCCCAGACGGAGCTTTTCGCTCTCGATCTTGCAGGAGGTGGAGATGATGCGGCGCGCCAACTGCTCCTTGGACATTTCCAGCGAGAAGAAGACCACCGATTTGCGGGGATTGTATTGGGAGGAAAGGGCGATGTTGTAGGCGATGTTCAGGGCAAAGGAGGTTTTACCTACACCGGGGCGGGCGGCGAGAATGAACAGGTCACTGTTGTTCAAGCCCCCGAGGAAATTATCGAAATCGGAGATGCCCACCTTGATGGGGGCGAATTTCCCCGTTTCGTCCTTTTCCATTTCGGTCAGACGGTTGATCTCTTCCTTCGCCACGGCACCCAGCCGATGCAGCTGGACCGATTGCTTCCCGTTGGAAATATCGTAGAACCGCTGCTCTGCCAAGCCCAGAACCGTGGGCAGATCGGTGTTGGCGTAGCTCAGATCGGTAATGTCCTTGCATGCCTCGATGACCCGCCGCAGGTTTGCCGCGTCGGAGATCAGCTTGGTGTAATAGTCGATGCTCTTTACCGACGAGGCGTTCTCCGCCAGAAGATACAGATATTGACTATCGTCCTCGGAGGTGAATTCTCCCTGCTCTCTCAGCTTGGACAGGAGCAGGACACCCTCGATGGGGTCGCCGTTGTCGTACATCTCCAGCATGGTCTCGAAAATGACCTGATGCCGTTTGGTATAGAACTGATCCACCTGCAGGGCTTCCGCCACGGTGCCGATGCTTTCGGGGTCCAGAAGGACCGACCCCAGAACGATCTGCTCCGCCTCCGTGTTGTGGGGCAGCTGGCGATCAAAATCGTATTTTTGTTGTTCCATGGATCTCGCTTCCTTTTCGGAATTTGCGTGGGGAGATTATTCCTGCTCCACAAGGACGGTCAGCTCTGCGGTGATCTCGGGATAGAGACGGACGTCCGCCGTGTACTGACCGAAGCCGCGGACCGCCAGCTTCATGGTGATCTTTTTCTTGTCGATCTCAATGCCGTGCTGCTTTTTCAGCTCTTCCGCAATGTCCTTGGTGGTGACGGAGCCCTGCAGGCATCCGTTGGCGCCTACCTTGCCCTTCACGATGACCTTCACCGAGGACAGCTGAGATTTCAGCTCTTCGGCGTGTCTCTTTTCTTCTGCCTTGCGGTGCGCTGCTGCCGCCTGCTGGGAGTTGTATACGTTCATGTTCTCCGCCGACGCCTCCACGGCAAGTCCGCGGGGGAAGAGATAGTTGCGGGCGTATCCGTCGGAGGTGTTGACCAATTCGCCCTTCTTGCCCAAAGATTTTACGTCAGCTTTCAAAATAACCTTCATAAGAATTTCCTTTCATTCCCCGTAGGGGTTCATTTTCCCGTGGGTGCCACGGGGGCGCTTTCTTCCAGATATTCGTCAATATAGTCCTTCAGGTGCTCCTCGGTGGGAACCAGCGTGGAGTTCTCTGCCAGCGCTCCCGCCATGGTCAGGTGTCCGCCGCCGTTTCCGAATTTCTCCAGGATCAGCTGCACGTTGACCTCGCCGTAGGACCGACCCGAAATGGCAACGTTTCCGTTTTTGTCGGGGTAAAGGGTGAACGCCGCCTTGGCGTTTTCGATGGACATCATTTCGTCCGCCGCCTGCGCCGCCGCGATCTTCAGATTGCCTGCCGATTCGTCGTTGAGATGGGCGATGGCAAAATGCTTGCGATACAGCTCTGCCGACGCCACGAAGCGGACCTTGTTGCGGTAGGTTTCCATGTCGGATTGGAAATACTGCTTGACCACCACCGTGTCGGCACCCGCCTTACGCAGGGTCGCCGATGCCTCGAAGGTACAGGTGTTGGTGCGGATGGTGAAGTTCTTCGTGTCCAGGAAGATTCCCGCCATCATGGCGTTTGCCTCGATGGGAGGGAAGGAATAGACGTTCATATAGTGGAACAGCTCGGTGACCATTTCACAGGTGGAGGATGCGTAGGGCTCCTGATAGATCAGCTGAGGATCCTGAATGCAGTCGGTTCCCTTCCGATGATGGTCGATGACGAAGACCTTCTTGCATTTCTTCAGAAGCTCGGGCGCCACGGTTCCCGCCGCTCGGTGGGTATCCACCACCGCAACTGCCGTTCCCTCGCCCAGATATTCCGTCGCTTCCTTGCGGGTGATGAACCAATCGGCGTGGTCGGGATCGTTCTTCAGATCCTGCAGAAGCTTGCCCGTCAGATCGGTGGCTTCGTCGATGACGATCTTGGGATCGATGGCACGCTCCTTTGCGATGCGCGCCATGCCAACGGCGGCTCCGAGGCTGTCCATGTCTCCGTAGGCGTGCCCCATGATCAGCAGTCGGTTCACCGATTTCAGATGCTCGGACAGAGCGTTTGCGATGACGCGGGATTTGACGCGGGTGCGTCGCTCGCCGCCGCTGCTTCTTCCGCCGTAGAAGGAGAAGCCCGCGTTGTTTTTGATCGCCGCCTGGTCGCCGCCGCGGGAGAGCGCCATATCCAGCGCCGCCCGTGCCGCTTCCTCGCACTTGGTAAAGGTCTTCATGTCCGCTCCGACCCCGATGGAGAGGGTGGGCGCCAGCTTGCTGGAGGTGGGGATCCTGCGGACCCGCTCCAGAATATCGAACCGACCCTTTTCGAATTCGGTCAGCGCGCGTTTTTCAAAGACGAACAGATAGCGCTCCCGCTCGCCGTGACAGAGGATGCCTCCCGACGCCTGCGCCCAAGCGTCGATCTCCTCGTCGATGAGCGCCATGGCGGTGGAGCGTTCGCTTTCCTTCATGCCCGTGAAGACCTCATCGTAGTTGTCCACGATCAGGTGCGCCACCACGGGACGGCTCAGGTCGTATTCCCGCTGAAGCAGATGGTGCTTGGTGGTATCGAACAGGTAGAAGATATAAAGGTCGCTCCGCTCTCCGAACTTGTAGCAATCCATGTAGGCGGTGTAGTATTTTCCGCCGAACTTCAGCTCGGTGATGCGTTGCTCCAGAATGTCCTTATCCAGCTGACAGACGTTGTGGAAGGTGAGAAGGGTGGTCTCATCGGTGGTATCGGTAAAGGCTTCGTTGTACCACAGGATCGTTCCCCGATCGTCGGAAATGATGATGGGAAGGGGGAATTCCACCAGCCGCTTCTGGGAGGTCATGTTCAGCATGTCCACGATGGAGCGGGCGATCCGTTTTTTCTTTCTTCCCGCCGCCCAGAGACGGATCTCGTTGATCAGAATGCAGGCAAGCATGAGCCCGCAGACCAGATAGATGAGCTTTTTGCTTTCGGACACGTAGATCACCGCCCCTGCGGTGGGAATGAGACACAGATAGATCAGACGGTCCAGAATGGGATGGGTCCGTTTCAATACAGAGTACCTCCTCCGAAGCCTCCGCGCATATCCCGACCGATGGACATGAGCCCCAACAGGACCAGAAGAGACGATCCGCAGGAGGAGCATGCCGTGATCACCGTGCCGATGACCAGAAAGACGCGGGCAACGGCAGAGGGAGCGCGGGTGTTAATGATATAAAGGATCAGGGAAAAACCGGCGAACATCAGAACCGCCGAAAGCACGTACATGGCGTTGGTGGCGGTGATCTGAATTACCGAATTTCCATGGGAAAACAGGCTGAGAAGAACGGAGATGAGATAAATGGGGGACAGCGCACGGGCAGGCTGATATCCGTCCAGACGGCCCATGTGCTTGATCTCCACGGAGGCATCCCGCTTCAGGGCTGCCTTGATGCCGAACCAGAGAACGCAGAGGGCGAGCAGCAGGACCACGGCGATGACCGCGGGCAGGGTGACCACTGCGGAATCCAGCACCGCTTGCGCCGCCGCGCTGACCGACACCTTCCCGAAGGCGGCTTGGAAGCCTGCCTCGGTGATGATCTCGCTTTCCAGAGCAACCGAAAAGATCTTTTCCAGATCGGGGACGATGACCTTGGAGATCAGCTCGTAGCAATAGCGGGGCTGGAAGGTCCAGCCGGGGGAGGTGAGCCAGATCTGGAGCGCCGTGCCCAGAAGCGTGACCACCGATGCGGAGGCAAGCCCCACCTGCAGAGAGGAGTTGAGATTTCCTTGGGAGAGAACGCACAGGGCAAGGGGATAGGCGAGCCCGCCCCAGGTGAAGAAGGTCAGAACCCCTGCCAACACCGAGCCCTGAAGGATCCCCACGGCGACGGCGGCTACCAAGCCGATGAGGATGGGGAGGAAGGGCACGCGGAAGACCTGCCCCTGAATCGTTTCGGGAGCGTCCTCGGAAAACTTCGCCATGGGGTTGGAGCGGGTCACGGTCTTGACCTCGGTCCCGCAGACGGCGCCCGCCGCAAGAAAGACGTTTGCGGTCAGACAGAGGGGCATCCACAGCACGGGGAGGAAGAGGATCGCCACCGTTCCCAGCAGAGCAAAGACCATGCCGAGGCGGGGATATATGATTTTTGCGGGTTGTTTTTTCATGATTTCGAAACTCCTGTCGCGCTTCCGAGGGCCGGAAGCACGGGTTAGCATATATCAAAGTACTAAATATTATACTATATATTAAGGGCAATGTCAATAGCGGCGGCAAAAATACCATAAATTGTTTGGAAAAAATCGGATTTTGAGGCAAAAATCAGGATTCGTAAAAATGACACAAACTGTTCAAAGTTTATCCATTGAAATCCCGCTGAGTTGGGGATATAATAATGTTAGCACTTGCGGTGCGAGAGTGCTAACCGCAAGGATTTTGTTTTGTTACTCATGAAACGGAGGTATTTATTATGACTTTGAAACCTTTGCTTGACCGTGTCGTAGTCAAGTCCGTGGAAGCGGAGGAGACCACCAAGAGCGGCATCATTCTTGCCGCCGCTGCCAAGGAAAAGCCCCAGATCGCAGAGATCGTGGCGGTTGGTCCCGGCGGGATCGTGGACGGGAAAGAGATCAAGATGAACGTTAAGGTGGGCGATCGTGTGATCACCGCCAAGTATACGGGCACCGAAGTGAAGATCGACGACGTGGAATACACCATCGTCCGGCAGGAAGACATTCTTGCCATCGTAGAATAATCGTAAGGAGTGTGTTTGAACTATGGCAAAAGTAATTCTTTACGGCGAGGACGCAAGAAAGGCGCTGGAAAAGGGCGTCAATCAGCTCGCCGATACGGTTAAGATCACCCTTGGACCCAAGGGACGCAACGTGGTTCTGGATCGCAAGTACGGCGCTCCCCTCATCACCAACGACGGCGTGACCATCGCCAAGGAGATCGAGCTGGACGATCCCTTTGAAAACATGGGTGCTCAGCTGGTCAAGGAGGTCTCCACCAAGACCAACGACGTTGCCGGTGACGGTACCACCACCGCAACCCTGCTGGCGCAGGCTCTGGTCCGCGAGGGCATGAAGAACGTGACCGCAGGCGCAAACCCCATCATCCTGAAGAAGGGCATTCAGAAGGCAGTTGCCGCCGCCGTGACCGAGATCAAGGCGAATTCCAAGACCGTTGCCTCTTCTGCCGACATTGCCCGCGTTGCCACCGTTTCCTCCGCTGACGAGACCATCGGTTCTCTCATCGCCGAGGCAATGGAGAAGGTGACCAACGACGGCGTGATCACCGTGGAAGAAAGCAAGACCGCCGAAACCTACAGCGAGGTGGTCGAGGGCATGATGTTCGATCGCGGCTACATCACCCCCTATATGGTTACCGATACCGATAAGATGGAAGCGGTCATCGACGACGCCTTCATCCTCATCACCGATAAAAAGATTTCCAACATTCAGGAAATCCTTCCCCTGCTGGAGCAGATCGTTCAGGCAGGCAAGAAATTGGTCATCATCGCCGAGGACGTGGAGGGCGAGGCTCTGTCTACCCTCATCGTCAATAAGCTGCGCGGCACCTTCACCTGCGTTGCCGTCAAGGCTCCCGGCTTCTGCGACCGCCGCAAGGAAATGCTGCAGGATATCGCCATTCTTACGGGCGGTACCGTGGTCAGCGAGGAGATCGGTCTGGATCTGAAGAGCGCTACCGTGGACCTGCTGGGCCGCGCAAGCCAGGTCAAGGTCCAGAAGGAAAATACCGTCATCGTGGGCGGCAAGGGAAGCAAGGATATGATCGCCTCCCGCGTGGCTCAGATCCGCAAGGCCATCGAGACCACCACCTCCGATTTCGACCGTGAAAAGCTTCAGGAGCGTCTTGCCAAGCTGGCAGGCGGGGTTGCCGTCATTAAGGTCGGCGCCGCTACCGAGGTGGAGATGAAGGAGAAGAAGCTTCGCATCGAGGACGCTCTGGCAGCCACCAAGGCAGCCGTGGAGGAGGGCATGGTCGCAGGCGGCGGAACCGCTTATATCAACGCCATTCCCGCCGTTGTCGCTCTGCTGGAGAAGACCGAAGAGGTTGACGAGCAGACCGGTATCAAGATCGTCCTCTCCGCTCTGGAGGCTCCCGTTCGTCAGATCGCCGCAAACGCAGGCATCGACGGCTCCATCATCGTGGACCGCATCAAGAACTCCGATAAGAAGAACTTCGGCTACGATGCTTATAAGGAGATCTACTGCGATATGTTCGAGGCAGGAATCGTTGACCCCACCAAGGTCACCCGCTCCGCCATCGAAAACGCCGCCTCCGCCGCCGCTATGATCCTCACCACCGAGAGTGTGGTTGCCGATAAGAAGGATCCTGCCGCCGAGGCTGCCGCCAACGCCGCCGCAAATGCAGGCGGAATGGGCGGAATGTATTGATGAATTCCCCTCAAGCGAACTGAACAGTAACAACGAAACGGAGATCCGCGCCTTTGCACGGACCTCCGTTTTTCTTGTGTGAAAACACGATTCTTTTTAATTAAAAAACATCAATAAAACAATTCTGCAACGGGGTTTTCAGAGCTTCAGAAGCACGCCCGCATCCCTCAGTTTCTCTTGCAGGAGGGGAACCGACAGGGTGTGGTTCACGGTCCCCGTCTTTTGGCAGAGCGCCGCCGCCGTGCCCGCCGCCTGCCCGCTCAGAGCCGCAACGGGGATCACGCGGGTGATCTCCCAGCCCTCGCCCTTGGCGCTGATGATGCGCCCTGCGGCGAACAGATTGGGAAAGTCCTTGTTATACAGGGTGGTGTAGGGCAGCTGATAGTGCATTCCCTTCTTGCGGAAATCCCCCATGCGCCCCACGGCGTTCTCGAATTCCTGCTCGTGCTCGGTGCCGTCGAATTCGTATTCTCCGACGATCCTGCGGATGGTGCGGTAGTTGGGCATGGCAGGCAGGGTCATGAGATCCCGCTCGTTGCGTCCTTTTTTCCGCACGTATTCCAGCGCCAGCTTTCCGCCCAGCGTTACGAATTCGGTCACGTCGTCCGCCGTTTCTCCGCGGAACTTTTTCATGCCCTCGGGGTGCCCTTTCCCCGTCAGCGAGCTTCCCGCCATGTGCCATTCCCGCGCCTTGCAGAAATTCCCCGCCGCCGCGTGCTCGCCGCCCTTTTGGGTCAGCACGTGGGTGGTGTAGGTCAGGTAGTTTTCCCCCAATTCCGTGGGGACTCCCGCCCGATGGCAGACGGTGGCGTCTCCCGTGGCGTCCACGATGAAGCTTGCGGGGAAGAATTCCCGTCCGCCCACGGTCTCCACCAAAAGCCCCTTGCAGAGATTGCGCTCCATGCAGGGGTAGGTCGCCCAGGTGTCCAGCCGCAGGGCAACGCCGTTTTTCTCCAGATATTCCACCAAAAGCAGGGGAACGACGGTGGGAGAAAAGCGGGTGGCGTAGGTGCTGTGCCGTCCTGCGGATTCCTGCTCGCCGCCCCATTGAACGGGGAGATTGTCAAAGCTTTCGGAGACGGCAAGACGGATCAGCTCCTCGGGAATGCCCGAGATCATCTGCTTTCCCGCTCCGTCGCAGAGAGGCTCGTACCAGGAGATCAACCCCAGGGTGGCAAGCCCTCCCAGGATCACCGATTTTTCCATCAGCAGGGTCTTTGCTCCGCCCCGCGCCGCCGCCACCGCCGCCGCGATGCCCGCAACGCCGCCGCCCACCACGATCACGTCGTAGGCTTGCATTTGCTTTACCTTGGGCTCGTTCACGTCCGATCCTCCCATTCGCTTTTCAAGGTGTCAAAGACGAAATCCACCGCCGCCTCCCGCACCTGCCTGCGCCCCAGGGCGCCGAACCTGCGGGTGACGGTTTTGGTGATGCCGTTGATGCAAAATCCGAAGCAGACCGTACCCACGGGCTTTTCCGCCGTGCCCCCCGAGGGACCGGCGATGCCCGAAACGGCGACCCCTACCTCCGCTCCCGCGGCGCGGCAGATCCCCTCTGCCATCTCCCGAGCCGTCTCTTCGCTGACGGCGCCGTGGGCTTCAAGGGTTTGGGGCGAGACCCCCAAAAAGTGGGTTTTTGCCTCGTTTGCGTAGGTGACGATCGAAGCGTCAAGGACGCGGGAAGCGTTGGGAATATCCACCAAACGCGCCGCCGCAAGCCCTCCTGTGCAGGATTCCGCAAAGGAGATGCGCCAGCCTCGCTCCATCAGACGGTCTACGACCTCTTCGGCGATGGCGTACCGTTGGTCTTGGGTCATAATTCTACCTCACGTTGTAAAAAAAGGGGAAAGGATGCATACCTTTCCCCTTCGTTCAATCAGTCTTTTTTCTTATTGGTTACGTTGTTGAGCACCGAAACGGTGAGAATGATGATCCCCGTAACGATGAAAATGCCCAGCATGCCTTTTCCCAGAATGGGAAGCGATTGCAGCAGATATTCAAAATTAAACATAGTCGTACCTCCTCATCAGCCTGCCAGGAAGGACAGGATCAAGCCGCCTGCGATGACCGAGGCAACCTGCCCCGACACGTTGACGCCTACCGCATGCATCAGAAGGAAGTTCTGATCGTCCTCCTGAAGACCCAGCTTGTTGACCACGCGGGCGGACATGGGGAATGCGGAAATGCCTGCGGCACCGATCATGGGATTGATCTTCTTCTTGGTGAAGAGATTCATCAGCTTGGCGATCATAACGCCGCCGAAGGTGTCGAAGACGAAGGCAAACAGACCCAGACCCATGATCAGCAGGGTTTCCCATTGCAGGAATTCCGCCGCCGCCATGCGGGAGGAAATGGTGATTCCCAGGAAGATGGTGATCAGGTTTGCCAGCACCTTCTGTGCGGTTTCGGACAGGGAGTTCAGAACGCCGCATTCACGGATCAGGTTACCGAACATCAAAAATCCGATCAGAGCCACAGCGTCGGGGGCAACGATACCCACGATGATGGTGACGATGACGGGGAAGAGGATGCGGGTGGTCTTGGAAACGGGCTTGCCGTTATCCTCCATGCGGATCAGGCGCTCCTTGCGGGTGGTGCAGAGCTTGATGACGGCGGGCTGGATGATGGGAACCAGCGCCATATAAGAGTACGCCGCTACCATGATCGCCGCCGTGTAGTTGGAGTTCAGCACGTTGGCAACGAAGATGGAGGTGGGACCGTCCGCCGCACCGATGATGGCGATGGACGCCGCATCGTTCAGCTCAAAGCCCAGGAAGGAGGCGAGGCACAGGGTGAAGAAAATACCGAATTGCGCCGCCGCACCGAAGATCATATATTTGGGATTTCTTAACAAAGGAGTAAAGTCGATCATGGCGCCGATCCCGATGAACAGGATCAGAGGCATCAGCTCTCCGTTGTCGATACCGATCTCGAAGAGCAGGTCGATAACTTCCTTTGCTCCCGATTCGGGCAGGTTGATCAGAATTGCGCCGAAGCCCATGGGCAACAGCAGAGAGGGTTCCATTTCTTTTTTGATTGCAAGATAGATCAAAAGTCCGCCGATGATCCACATGGCGATCTGCTTGATCAACAGCACAGGGTCGTTCTGCACCGATTCGATGACCGAACCGAACAGATCGTTGATGAATTCCAGAATGAATTCCATGTCGTTCTCCTTATCTTTATCGTTCTCGGTCGGAAATTCCGCCATTGTACATTATACCACATTTTTGGGGATGATGCAAGATTTTGGCGGGTTAATTCACACAGATTTCGTTTTTATCTCTCGAGGATCACCGCCGATGCGGGGGCAAGGGAGATCTCTTTTGCGTAACGGGTCTTGGTGATCAGATCGGTGCGGGGCGCATCCAGAGCCACGGATCTCGTCTCCCGTCCGCAGTTGACCGCCACGGTGAGGGGACGGTGCACTCCGTCGGTGCGCCGATAAATGACCAGCCCCTGCTCGGCAAAGGTCAGGCTCCAATCTCCGTGACGAAGCACGGGATGGGCTTTGCGGATGGCACCCAGACGGGCAACGAAGTCCCGAAGATCGGTGTTTTCCTTCCCCCAAGGGTAATAGCAACGGTTCAGAGGGTCGTGTCCTCCCTCCATGCCCGCCTCGTCTCCGTAGTAGACCGAGGGGATCCCCGGCAGGGTGAAGAGCAGAACGTCCGCCACCTTCAGCCGCGCCAGCGCTTCGGTGCGTTGCTGATCGGTGAGGGTGAATTTCACCTGCTCCTCGGGCGTTTTGGGAAGGGTTACGTTGCTCATGACCGTCAGAGCGCGGGGGGTATCGTGGGTCCCGATGAGGTTCATGGCGCAATGAAGCCCGCAGGGGGGATAATTTTCGGTCAAGGTCCCCATGCGCTCGGCGAATTCATCGCTGTCTCCCGTCAGAACGAAGGCGGTGACCGCATCCTTCAAAACGTAATTCATCACGCTGTCCAGCTGGTCTCCCAAAAGATAGCGGCGGCGGGCCCCGTAGGATTCCTTGGTGGTGGCGTCCTCCCAGACCTCGCCGAAGAAGAGAGCGTCGGGCTTTTCTTCCTTGATGGCACGGCGTGCCGCCTCCAGAAAGACGTCGGGAAGCTCGTCCGCCACGTCAAAGCGCCAGCCGTCGGCGCCTGCCCGCAGCCAGCGGCGCAGGATGCCGTTTTCGCCCGTGATGTATTCCAGATAGTCGGGGTTGGTCTCGTCTACCTCGGGCAGGATTTTGATGCCCCACCACGCCTCGTAATCATCGGGCCATTTTTTGAATTTGAACCAGGGATAGTATCTGGATTCATCGGAGCGGTAAGCGCCTCGGTTGGGGTAGGTTCCGTAGCGGTTGAAATAGATGCTGTCGTCCCCCGTGTGGCTGAAAACGCCGTCCAGAACGATCTTCATGCCGCGGGCGTGCGCCTCGTGGCAAAGGGCACGGAAATCCTCCTCGTTGCCCAGAAGGGGATCGATGCGCTCGTAGTTCGCCGTATCGTAGCGGTG
>JAFPBP010000166.1 GCA_017424085.1 Clostridia bacterium | reverse complement strand
GGGGGAAGCGCTTGGGGTCTCCCTCGAAGGCGTTCAGAGTGGTGCGGTGCATTTCGTGGACCATGTCGTGGAAGGAGGCATCCTCGGGTATTTCATTCAGATGAGGGGCGTCTGCCCACATGTCGTCAATGATGGCAAAGCCCACGGGCACGCTCTTGTGGCGGAATTCCGCCGCCTTTTCCAGCAGGCCCTCGTGGTTGACCCGAATCTGGAAGGAGTCCCAGGAGCACCAGCCCAAGGTGGAGAACACGGGGGAGAGGGTGCGCTCTTCCCGCAGGGGAACGGTCCTTCCCATGGCGGTGCCTGCCTGTCTTGCGGCGGCACGGATGGCGTCGAAGGGACGGTCTGCCTCGGTGCACAAAAAGGCAGGCTGGTCGGCGCAATCGGTCAATCCCGATACGTTGGCGTATAAATAACATTCAAAGCCTCCGTCCCAGCCTCGGATCAGAGTCTTGAAGGTGTCTCCGCACAGGGGAAGCACGCAGACGTATTTATCCCCCCGGCGGAAGACCAGCATCTGCACGCGGGCGGGCAGGTCTGCAAGGGTCTCTCCCCAGGCGGGACGGCACCAGAAGGAGGAATGTGCTTCGATGGCGAAGAATTGCTCGGGGGCGCAGGAAATGCGAAGGGCCACCGCTTGGTCGGGGTGCAATCCCCCCATCCGATGGGCGGTCACTCGGCAGACGTACCCCTCGTCCAGATCCGACTCCCGAATCTCCACCTGTCCTCCGATGCAGCCCCGTTCTCGGATCGAATGCAGGGTCCCCTCCTCGTCCGATACCAAAAAATCCGCATATTGCAACCGTTTCATGAAATGCGCTTCCTCCCGTTTTTTTCTTAATTATAGCAAACCGCCGTCCGATTGTCAAGGCATTGATTGTTAAGAAAGTATGTTATTTTTGCATCCCCTCTTGACATCGTAACAATGTTACGCAGGAAGGAGATTTTCGTGGATACCAAGCTGATCTCGAAAAAGGATTTACTGCAGCGGTACGGCATTTCCTACGGGGCTTTGTATCGCTGGAAGCGCAAGGGACTGATCCCCGAGGATTGGTTCATCAAAACCGCCACCGAAACGGGGCAGGAGACCTTCTTTGTGGAGGAGACCATCTGCGCCCGCATTGAGCAGATCTTATCGCGGGGAGAAAATACCTCCCTGGACGACCTGGCGGCAACGCTGGTGCCCGATGAAAGTGAGCCGCGCCTGCGGATCGTGACCTCGTCGGGAGAAAAAACCTTCCTTTGGGAGGAAATTCGGGGAATTTATGCGGAAAACGGATCCGAGCGGGAGGAGATCACCCAACGGATCGCGGCGCTGTTTGAACGGAAAGGATGAATCTGATGGAACACAACAACAAAAACGATATGAAATTTGCGGGAAGCGGCGTTCTCGCGGGCGGTGATTACGCTACGGTCGCCTGCAGCGGAAGCCTTTCGGTGCAGGACACCATCCGTTGCGACCAATTCCGCGTTTCGGGCTCTGTCCGCGCCCACGGCTCGGTGATCTGCAAGGGTAAGGTCTCCTGCTCGGGCGCCTTTCGTTGCGACGGCGATCTGAGCGGCGACGAGGTTCGGGTCTCGGGCTCCTGCCACGTGGACGGCACGGTGACGGGGAATACGGTCTCCATTTCGGGGGCGCTGAAGGCGGTCAAAGGCATCCGCGGCGGCGAGATCCGTCTGTCGGGCGGCATTTCCACCGAGGGCGACGTGGAGGGGGATTCTGTCTCCGTAAGCGGCGGCGGCACCGTGGGCGGCATGATCAACGGAGAGACGGTCAGGCTTTCTCTGTCCCGCAAAAACGAGAGCCTGCGGGTGGGCGTCATCGGCGGTACCTCCATTTTCGTGCGTTGTGAAGAGAAGGATTTCGGATTTTTCCGCAATCTTTTTGGAAAAAAGACTGCTCCCGGCATTCTGCGGGGCACGGTCATCGAGGGGGATACGGTGGAGCTGATCGCCACCGAATGCAAGACCGTTCGCGGTCGGGACGTGGTCATCGGAGAATTCTGCCGCATCGAAAAGGTGGAATACACGGGCACCTTGACCGTGGACCCCTCTGCTGAGGTCAAGCAACGGGAGAAGGTCGAAGCATGAACCAACGCCGCAAACGCAGAAACGGGCAGTTCCCCCATCCCGCGGGACGGGAATCGGAGATGCGGCGACAGGAGACCTGCCGTCGCATTAAGGATACCCTCCGCGATCTGACCCGCCATTAAAAAAAGCCCGCACGAACAGCTTCGTGCGGGCGTTTTTCAGTCCTGATTGACGATCATGAATTCCTGCAGAGAGAGGGAGGGGCAGAAGGTGTAGGTGAAGTCCTTGCCGAGAGCCTTCCATGCGTCCGAGGTGTAGGAATCGGACTTGTGGAAGTCCAGGGTGATCTGCGTGTCCCCGATGGAGATATCGAAATAGACGATCTGCAGGGTCTCCTTTTGCCCCGTGTAACCCAGGGATTCAAAGGATTTTCTCCAATCCTGCTCGGTCAGGTTCAGCTTCTTGAAGAGGGTACGGTATTCGGACATGTGCTCCGACGCCTCCCCCGTGTACTGATAAAAAACTCCGCCGTTGGGGTTGGACGCCTTATCGGAGAAATACTTGGCGGGATACAGGTTCATGAATTCCTGCGTATAGTTGAAGGCGGGCATCATTTCCTCGATGGCGATCTCCTCCTGCTCCTTGGTGTAGGCGTTGACGATGGGGAGCATTGCCTCGTACTGCTCCACGGTCAGAAGGAGCGGAATGGGATAAAAGTCGGTGACTGCACCGTAGAGATAAAGGAAGACGCGGAAGTGGGTGTCGTCCTTTCTGTAGACCTTCATGGAGGGGGTATAAGCGTTGCGGTAGGGGTCGAAGACCGTGTTCTGATGGGTGGATTGGGTGAAGAGGGTCTCTCCGTCGTAGAGGGAGAGGATGGAGTTTTCGGTGGCGACGATGTATTTCATCTGATCCTCGATCTTCAGCTGAGGATAGCCGTTGCTGCCCGTATTGAACTGAAGGGAGAAATGATCGTCCACGTTATAGAGCATCATGCGGGAGGTGGATTTCACCGCCGTATATCCCTGCGTGCGTTGGGTGAGCCAGTTATGGACCGCTTCCTCCTCCCCGTAAACGATGGGGTGGGAGCAGGCAGCGCAGGAAAGCAACAGAAGGGTGATCAGAATAAGAGAGAGAATTTTTTTCATACGGATTCCTTTCCTTGAGGGGTGAGAACGTTCAGCCCGTGATGTACCATTTCCAACGTCACTTCTTTTGCGTCGGATAATTCCCCGTCCAGATTCAGCGTCAGATTTTCCCCCTTGAGGGTGATCCTTTCGGCGCGGAAATGATGGACGTACTTGACCTTCGTATGCCATCCGAAGGAGAGGAGGGGGAGAATGCAGAGGAAGGTGAAAGGGGTGACGTCGTCGATGAGGTAGGTGTCGAATTTTCCGTCGGACAGATCTGCGCCGGGAGCAATGGGCACGCCGCCGCCGTAATAAACGCCGTTGGCGATGCAGAGAAGCAGGGCTTTTTGCTTGAAGGGAACCCCGTCGATCTCGCCCTCCAGATCGGTGCCCCGATAATGGAAGATGGTGTAGAAGATGGCGAGAATGTAGCTGATCCGCCGCAGGATGGGGTTGTTCTTAAAACGCTCCGAGTTTCGAACCACCTCTGCGTCGAAGCCCACCGAGGCAATGTT
The DNA here is from genome assembly GCA_017424085.1 of Clostridia bacterium. Lineage (GTDB taxonomy): Bacteria > Bacillota > Clostridia > Oscillospirales > UBA644 > RGIG995. The sequence goes on along the minus strand of JAFPBP010000166.1, from coordinate 8,823 downwards.
CACGAAGGCTTTTTCGTTGACCTTGCCGTAGTCGATGGTGCGGGGCTTCAGCGTTTCGGGATCGCGCAGAAGGTACTTTGCGTTTCGCTTGGATTTCGGAACGTGGTCGTACAGGGTCCGGACGAAATCGTTACCGCTTCCCTCGGGCAAAACGCACAGGGTGTTATCCGACCCTGCCATGCCGCACAAAACCTCGTTGACCGTCCCGTCCCCGCCCACGGCGTAGATGACGGCGTCGTCGTATTCCTTTGCGATCTCGAAGGCGTGCCCCGCCCGCTCGGTGAAGCGCACGATGGCGGAGTCTCCGAATTTTTCGCGGATCAGTTGGGTCATTTGCTCGGTTCTGCGGAAGCCCGCTTTGGGGTTGAGGATGAAGACGTGTTTCAAGAGAGGTTCCTCCCGAAGATGATATTTTTCGACAAATCGGTAACAAAATAAAAAAGGGTCTTTACTTTTCGGAAAAACCGTGCTATAATAAGCCCGTAAAAATGAAGATCTTTGCCGGGGTGCGCTGATACTGCGCTGAGAGCGGACCGAAGTCCGAAACCCATTGAACCTGAACAGGAGCAAGTGCCTGCGGAGGGAAGCTGCAATTCGTATCATTCGATACAGCACCTCTTGCCTATTTTCGGGTAAGAGGTTTTTTTACGGCGAGAATTCGTTTTTAACATTATTTTAAGGAGGTTTTTCTCATGAAGAAAAACGATTCGTTGATCAAACTCGCCGTATGCGCCCTGATGGTCGCTCTGTCCTTCGTGCTGTCCCTCTGGACGCCGCTGAAGTTCTGGCCTCAGGGTGGGTCGGTCACCCTGGGCGCCATGGTGCCCGTGGTGCTGGTAGCTCTGCTGTTCGGAACCCGATGGGGGCTGTGCTGTGCCTTCGTCAATTCTCTGCTTCAGCTGATGATGGGCTTTATGGAAGGCATGGGCTCCTGGGGACTTTCCCCCATGGTGCTGGTCTGCAGCATCCTTCTGGACTACATCCTCGCCTACACCGTGATCGGCTTTGCGGGCATTTTCCGCGGAAACGATTCGGTGCGCGCCGTTCTGGGCTCCCTGTTCGTCTGCATCCTGCGGTACGCATTCCATTTTCTGTCGGGCTGGGCATTCTTCGGCATGTGGGCTGAAGAGGGGTATACCGCGTTGAGCTGGGCGGTCTTCTACAACATGACCTACATGCTCCCCGAAACGGTGATCACCGTGGTCCTGTCCGCATCCCTCGCCGTGCTTCTTCCCGTGCTTCGCCGCAATTTTTCCTTCTGCCGCACTCCCGAAGCGCTGTAATTACCTATATTATATCACGAATCCCTCTTCTTTGCAAGAGGGATTCTTTGCTTTTTTCGGAAAATTCCCGAAGGAAAGAGAAAAATTTTTGGGAAATGCCGTCGGGACTTGATTTTTTTCGTAAAATATGGTAAAATAAAAGAAAAGCGCGAAAGGGAGAGATTTATGAACCTTCTGCACCTGAAATATGCGGTGGAGGTAGCCCGCACCCGCTCCATTACCATGGCGGCGGAAAATCTGTATATGGGTCAGCCCCGCCTGTCCCGTTCCATCAAGGAGCTGGAGGATTCCTTGGGGATCACCATCTTCAAGCGCACCTCCAAGGGTATCGTTCCCACCCCCGAGGGGGAGATCTTCCTCTCCCACGCCACGCGGATCCTGGACGAGGTTCGGGAGGTGGAGACCATCTACAATCCCTCCGCCCGCAACCGTCTTCGCATGAACGTGTCCATCCCTCGGGCAAGCTACGCCGCCCACGCTCTGAAGCATCTGGTGTCGGAGCTGGATCTGACCAAGGAGATCGACATTAACTACCGCGAAACCAACTCTCTCAAGGCGCTGAATAACATTTTGCAGAACAACTACGATCTGGGCATCATCCGATACGCCAAGGTCTACGAGCCCTATTTCGAGCGGTTTTTGTCCGAAAAGGGACTGCGGACGCTGGACGTATGGGAGTTTGACCCCATTGTGCTTTTGTCGGAGCAGCATATGCTGGCGCACAAGGAGGATCTGTCCTTCTCCGATCTGGTGGATTGTGATTGCGTGCAGGTGGGATTCGGGGACCCCTACGTGCCCTCGGTTCCGCTGGCTGAGGTTCGGAGCGGGGAATTCCCCGAGGCGGTAAACAAGCATCTGTACATCTACGATCGGGCGAGCGGGCTGGAGGTTCTGTCCTCGGTTCCCGCCACCTTTATGCTCACCTCTCCCGTCCATAAAAAGATCCTGCACCGCTACGGATTGGTCCAGCGGAGGATCCGCGGCTACGACCGTACCGCCATGGACGTTCTGATCTGCCGTGAGAATTATAAGCTCACCGAGCTGGATTCTCTCTTTATTCGGGAGATCGGGCGTGCGCGGGAAGAGGTCACCGAGGGGTGAGCTCCTCTCCCGAAAAGTGCATACCATTATGCGATTTTGGTATTTTACAAACCGAAAAAAATATGGTATAATAGTACCCGCAAGCCCGAAACGGGGCTTTGCGCTCAAATACGTATGATCATTATCGCATAAATTGAAGGAGAGATTCGCTCATGGATTACAAACTCGTGGACAGCGTGGACGCTCTGGAAGCCCGCTTGGATGAGATCAAGAAGGCACAGCAGGTCTATGCAACCTACTCTCAGGAGCAGGTAGACGCCATTTTCCGCGCGGCGGCGTTGGCGGCGAACCGTGCCCGTATCCCCCTTGCCCGTCTGGCTGTGGAAGAAACCGGCATGGGCGTGGTGGAAGACAAGGTGATCAAGAATCACTACGCCTCCGAGTACATTTATAACGCTTATCGGGATACCAAGACCTGCGGCGTTGTGGAAGAGGACCCTGCCTACGGGATCAAGAAGATCGCTGAGCCCATCGGCGTTGTGGCTGCGGTCATCCCCACCACCAACCCCACCTCTACCGCCATCTTCAAGTGCCTTCTGGCGCTGAAGACCCGCAACGGTATCATCATCTCTCCCCATCCGAGAGCCAAGAAGGCGACCATTGAAGCCGCCCGCATCGTTCTGGAGGCTGCGGTTGCCGCAGGCGCTCCCGAGGGCATCATCGGTTGGATCGACGTTCCCTCTCTGGAAATGACCAATCTGGTTATGAAGGAATCGGATATCATCCTTGCCACCGGCGGTCCCGGCATGGTCAAGGCTGCCTACTCCAGCGGCAAGCCCGCCGTGGGCGTGGGCGCGGGGAACACTCCCGCCATCATCGACGACTCCGCCGACGTGGTGGTTGCCGTCAACTCCATCATCCATTCCAAGACCTTCGATAACGGCATGATCTGTGCCTCCGAGCAGTCGGTCATCGTTCTGGAATCGGTCTACGAGGCGGCGCGCAAGGAATTTGCCGACCGCGGATGCTATTTCCTCAACCCCGAGGAGATCGAAAAGGTCCGCAAGACCATCCTGATCAACGGGGCTCTGAACGCCAAGATCGTGGGGCAGAAGGCTCCCACCATTGCCGCTCTTGCGGGCGTTACCGTTCCCGAGACGGCGAAGATCCTCATCGGTGAGGTGGAGAGCGTGGAGCTGAGCGAGGAATTCGCCCACGAAAAGCTTTCTCCCGTGCTTGCCATGTACAAGGCGACCGATATTCAGGATGCCTTCGCCAAGGCGGAGCGCTTGGTTGCCGACGGCGGCTTCGGGCACACCGCATCCATCTATCTGAATCCCGTAACGCAGCAGGCGAAGCTGGACGAATTTGCCGCCCGCATGAAGACCTGCCGCATTCTGGTCAACACCCCCTCCTCTCACGGCGGCATCGGAGATCTGTACAACTTCAAGCTTGCCCCCTCTCTGACTCTGGGATGCGGATCCTGGGGCGGAAACTCGGTTTCCGAAAACGTGGGTGTCAAGCACCTGTTGAACATCAAGACCGTTGCCGAAAGAAGGGAAAATATGCTCTGGTTCCGTGCCCCCGAGAAGGTTTATATCAAGAAGGGTTGTCTCCCCGTTGCTCTGGATGAATTGAAGACCGTCATGGGCAAGAAGAAGGCGTTTATCGTCACCGACAGCTTCCTGTATAACAACGGCTATACCCGTCCCATCACCGAAAAGCTGGATCAGATGGGCATCACTCATACCACCTTCTTCAACGTTCAGCCCGATCCCACTCTGGGCAACGCCAAGGAGGGTGCGGCGCAGATGGCAGCCTTCGGTCCCGACGTGATCATCGCCATGGGCGGCGGCTCCGCCATGGACGCGGCGAAGATCATGTGGGTGCTTTACGAGCATCCCGAGGTTGATTTTGCCGATATGGCAATGCGCTTCTCCGATATCCGCAAGAGAATCTATACCTTCCCCAAGATGGGCGAAAAGGCATATTTCATCGCCGTTCCCACCTCTGCGGGCACCGGCTCCGAGGTCACTCCCTTCGCCGTTATCACCGACGAGGCAACGGGTGTGAAGTATCCTCTGGCAGACTACGAGCTTCTCCCCGATATGGCGATCGTGGATACCGATCTTCATATGTCTGCACCTAAGGGACTGACCGCCGCTTCGGGCGTCGACGCCGTCTCTCACGCGCTTGAGGCATACGCTTCCATCATGGCGACCGATTACACCGACGGGCTTGCTCTGAAGGCTCTGAAGGTGATCTTCGAATATCTGCCCCGTGCCTACGACAACGGTCAGACCGACGTGGAAGCCCGCGAGAAGATGGCAAACGCCGCCACCATCGCAGGTATGGCATTCGCCAACGCTTTCCTCGGAGTCTGCCACTCCATGGCGCATAAGCTGGGTGCCTTCCATCACCTGCCTCACGGGGTCGCAAACGCATTGATGCTGGAGCAGGTCCTCCGCTTCAACGCCGCCGAGGTCCCCACCAAGATGGGATCCTTCTCCCAGTACACCCATCCTCATACCCTTGCCCGCTACGCCGAGGTCGCCGATTATCTGGGCGTGAAGGGGCAGGACGACGCCGAGAAGCTGGAGGGGCTCATTGATGCTCTCAATGCCCTGAAGGCAAAGGTCGGCATCAAGGAATCCATTCAGGCGTACGGCATCGACGAGGCCGACTTCCTCGCCCGTCTCGACGAGATGGTGGAGCAGGCGTTCGACGATCAGTGCACCGGCGCCAACCCCAGATACCCCCTGATGAGCGAAATCAAGCAAATGTACCTGAATGCGTACTACGGCAAGCATGACGCCGTCTGATTTGATGCAAGGAGGAACCGATATGAATCTCGATACCGTACACGTTGCCCGCGCCGATAAGGTGATCTATCGGGACGGAGACACCGTCATCAAGGTGTTTAACGATACCTTTTCCAAGGAGGGCATCCTGCGGGAAGCCATGAACAACGCCATCATGGAGACTACTGGTCTTCCCGTTCCCCAGATCATTGAGGTCTGCAAGGCGAACGAAAAATGGGCGATCGTTCAGCAGTACGTGGAAGGAAAGACCCTGGAGCAGCTGATGGCAGAGAACCCCGAAAAGGAAGACGAATATCTGAACCTTTTTGTGGATCTGCAGATGCAGGTTCACGCCACCAAAGCCCCCTCCATGCTCATCCGTCTGCGGGATAAGATGCGCGGGAAGATCTCTCAGGCTGATCTGGACGCCACCACCCGTTACGATCTGCACACCCGTCTGGAGGGTATGAAGCGCCATACCAAGATCTGCCACGGAGACTTCAACCCCTCCAATATCATCATCACCCCCGAGGGAAAGCCCTATATCATTGACTGGGCGCACGTAACGCAGGGCAATGCCTCTGCCGACGTGGCGCGCACCTACCTCCTGTTCTGTCTGGAGGGCAAGGAAGCCCTTGCCAACAAGTATCTGCACCTCTTCTGCAAGAAGAGCGATACCGCTCAGCAGTACGTTCAGAAATGGCTTCCCATCGTCGCGGCTTCCCAGTCGGTCAAGGAAAAGCCCAACGAGAAGGAGTTCCTCCTCAAGTGGGTTGATGTTGTTGAATACGAATAAATCAAAATGGGATGGAAGCGGTGGAAAAAGCCGCTTCCATGCTTGATTTTTGCAAAATAGGAGTATGCTATGGAATATACCGATGTGGCATGGGATTTCGACGGATGCCTTTATAATTCCTACGATCATATCATTTCCTGCGTCCGTTCTGCCGTGGGACGGTTCGGCTATTCCGCCACCGCTGAGGAGATCTTTCCCTACGTGCGCGTGTCCGTGCCGTATGCCTTCCGTCATTTTGCGCCCCTGTGCGGGTGCAAGCCCGAAAATCTCAGCTATTGGTACCGTGCAGCAGGCTCTCAGCAGGTCTCCGATCTGGTGCAGCCCTACGACGGGCTTCCCGAGCTGCTGCGGGATATTGCGGCATCGGGGCGACGGAATCACATCTGCTCCAACCGCAAAAGCACGGTCTGTGCGGCGTATCTGGAGCGGGACGGGCTGCTGTCCTGTTTCGACGTGATCGCAGGTCCCGATATGGAGGGCGGCATCCCTTCCAAGCCCAAGCCCGATCTGGTGATCCGCATTCTGAAGGAGCATGACACCGAGCCTCCCCGACTTCTGATGATCGGCGATCGGGAGCTGGATCTGCTGGCGGGGCACGGCGCGGGAAGCGACGCCTGCTTCTTCGACCCCGATCGGTATTGCACCGAGATCTACGACGCCGAATTCCGAACCTGCGACGTGGCAGAGCTTCGCCGCTTTATCCTCGGTTGAATCACCCTTTTTCCCCCTTCCGCATAGGATGGATTGAATCTGTACGGGGAGGGATTTGGCATGAAGGTCGTTACGTGGAAATCGCCTCGGTTTTTGCGGGGATTGCTCAAAGCAATTTTCGGAATCCGCGACTGAACCAACGAAAACCGCCGAACGCTCTTGCCGGGTGTTTGGCAGTTTTTTTGTCGAAAATCGAACCTTTTGTGAAATTATGGAAAAAACCCTTGACTTTCGGGGTGATTCGGGTATATAGTTTATTATATAGATAATACTGATTGTATCATACACATTAAGGAGTGTCCCAATTGACCCCGCAGAAGAAGAAAGAATTTTTCTCGATTCCGAACCTTTTGTGCTACGTTCGGATCCTGTTGTTGCCGATCTTCATCGTTCTGTTCGTTCTGGAACGGGACGGATGGACCGCCGCGGTCCTGCTCCTGTCCGCCGCTACGGACGTTGTGGATGGCTTTATCGCTCGCAAATTTCATATGGAGACCGAGCTGGGAAAATTCCTCGATCCCTTGGCGGACAAATTGACCCAAGCCGTGGTTTCGGGCTGTCTGCTGATCCGATATCCCATCATGTGGGTGCTGTTTCTCATCATCCTTGTGAAGGAAAGCTTTCAGGCGGTGGGCGGGCTTCTCATGTATCGCAGAATGAAGTCCATCCGCTCCTCGGAATGGTTCGGCAAGCTGTCCACCGTGTGCTTCTATACGGTGATGGCGTATCTTGTGATCTTCGCCCCCGAGCCCTCCTTCCTTGCCTCCACCCTGCCCATCATTGTCAGCACGGGGCTCATGCTCTTTGCTCTGATCCGCTATGCCCATCGGTTCGTTCAGATGGTCTCGCAGGAAAAAGCCTCCGAGCAAGCCGCATCCGTAGAATGATCGAATCTCCGTTCCGTCGGAATCGGGCGCTGTTAACCTTGGGCTTTAAACGAAAGTGAAAAAGCCGATACGGATATATTCCGTATCGGCTTTTCTGTTTTTTTATGGAATTTTACGAGGATTAGTCCTTCCGATTCGGCGCCTGAGAGAAGGCTCTTCAGATTGTCCCGATAGATCTCGTTGAATTGGGAGATTTGCAGGATTGACCTCCTCCGCATTTGATGGTGCTTCCGGGGAGATTCGGCGACATGAAGTTCGTGCCACTAAAAGGAATAGCACCGAAACACTGGATTTCGGTGCTGTTTCCCGTTATGTAAAAAGTATAAACCTTTTTCGATTTCACGGTACTTCTGCTATTTTATTGTGGTAGTAACTCCACATCACCAAACGGGGTGGACCCGCGTTATTTATTCCGCCAGCTGGGCGCCCAGAAGAAGGATGCCCAGATTGTCCCGATAGATCTCGTCGAATTGGGAGATGGGCAGGGGATTGACACCTTTGCCGCATTCGATGGTGTAGCCGGGGAGATTTCTGGTTTGGATGAACCAATCCTTGTAGCCCGCAAAGCCCGAGGCGAAGGGCGTTTCTTCCACGGAATATCCGCTCACCTCCGAGAATCGGAATGCGATGCTGCGGGAGTTTTCGGGCTCGTAGTCCAGATATTTCCAGAAAATGATCTCCCCTTGGGTATGGTAGGCTAAGATCAGACGGAAATCCATGCGGTCGGTGAAATTGACCATTGCGCGGGATTCGGGGGCGGACAGGGGCGCCGTGCCCACGAAATCCCTCGGTCCGGGGCGGGTAAAGCCCTGCTCGTATTTGATCCGCTTTGCCTCCTCCCAGCCTGCGGGGTAGTTCAGATTCAGATCGGTGCCCGCAAGGTTTGCCTTCCAGCCTTGAGGGAAGGGAAGATCGGTGTTCAACTCCTTGGCGGCATTGTATTCCCTTGACCCCTCCGCGTATTCCCCCGTTACCAGATCCACTCCGTCGGGGTTGACCATGGGAACCAGAACGAAGGTGCAGCGCTCCCACAGCTCCCGCACGTTGGTTTCCCCCAGAGAGATCCCCAGGGCGTAGGCGCGGCAGATCTGCTCGGTGAATTTCATCAGAACGGGGGTTGTGATCCATTCGTTTGCGTGATGGGAGGCGTTGTACCCCACGCGGATGGGTCCGTTGCCGAAGGTGAGATAATAGATCTCCTGTCCGCTCACGCTTCGCCCGATGACTCCCGATTGCAGGAAGGGGTAGCGTGCCTTCAAGCCTTCGATGTTGCGGCGCAGGGTCTTGGAGGTGTAGGGAATGTT
>JAFPBP010000165.1 GCA_017424085.1 Clostridia bacterium | reverse complement strand
CGTTGAGGGCGGTTCGGCAGAGGAAGATGATATCGTCTCCGTCGAATTCAAAATCCACGTACTGGAACCCCACCTCTTTTTCGTTACAGGTGCGGAAGTCCAGAAGATCCTCCACCGTTTCCCAAGCCTTCAGATCGGGGGATCGGGTGAGGGAGAGAAGGTTGCGGGCGTTGTCTCCGCATCCTTCATGGCGGCGACTAATGATCGACCAATAGAAGCCCGACGGGGGATCATATTTGATCATAAATTTGGAATAGGTGGTGTCCAGATCCAGAAGCCCGTAATAGGTCAGCGGTGCATGGGGATCGTCGGGATTTACCTCATAAGCAAGAACCTTTCCCTGCATTCCGAAGCGCATCACGTTGAGCAATTTTCCGTCGGGGGTAATTGTGAGTGTCCCTTCAATGGTCATGGTGTTCGGGGCGAGTCCCTTCAACGCAGGTTCGCCGGCAGGAAAGGGCTTGGGGGGCGTGAACGCCCAGCTTTCGGGGTTCAGAAGATCCGCGTTCTCGTCGCAGGACATGACCATGGCGGCGTGACCGTATTCCTTGTTCCGCCAGGAGCCCCATTCCAGCGTCCCGTACAGGCGCCCCTTATGGGAGAGGAGCGGCTGGGGATTTTTATGAACGCCCGCACTTCCGTTCTTTCCGTTGGCGCCCCGCAGAAGCACGGTGGGAGCGGCGAAGGTCTTGCCTCCGTCGTCCGATCTTCCGATCAGCAGATCGCCGTATTCGGTGGAGCAGGCGAGCATGTAGACCTGACCCTTATGGAGAAAGAGCTTGCCCCAGAAGCAGGGCATCAGCTCGCTCAGATAGTACCAGGTCTTGCCTCCGTCGTCGGAGCGGTAGATGAGGGTCAGATTCTGTGGATGCTGACCTGCAAACAGATCCATGGACGCCAAAAGATATCCGTCGGGGTGACGGAGCAGGGAGGGAGAGCAAAGATATCTGCCCGAGAAGGAATAGTATGGGTCATCGGGGTGCAGATAATTGACCACTGTTCCCACGGGCTCCCCCGTGCGCGCCAAGCGTACGGCGCTTTTCCTGTCTCCGCAACGGAGGTAAAATTCATAATCGGTCTGCGGCACAAGATCGGTAAGATCAAAACAGTTTTTCTTCGTGCTTCCCGCAGGGCAAAACTCACCCTCACCCCGCTTGCGGAATAAGATCTCGGTCTCGTTTCCGTCCCCCAGCCATTCCATGCGGATGGCGGTCCGTGCGGGCGCCACACGGCAAAGATAGATCTCTCCCCGCGGAAACAAAAAGGGATCGTAGGGAGCGTAGGACCATCCGTTGTATCCGTTCATCCCATTGACCTCACAATCCCAGTTCCTGCTCCAGACGGTCGGTTGCGATCTTCATCTGCCGTACGCAATCCCGTCCGTAATCGGTCAGATCGGAGGAGGGGCGGTTGCGGGCGATGTTTTCGGTGGGGATGCCGCAGAGGGTCATGCTGTGCTTTGCGGTCAGAGGATAAGGGATCCCCGATTCGGTAAAGCCGAAGGTTCCGAGAATGCCCTGCACCACCTCTGCGGTCTCGGGATTGTCGTTATAATGCTTGCAGAGCCATGCGTACAGCTTGGGATGGTAGTTTGCCATAATGCCGCAATAGCCCTTGCCTCCGCACCGCAGAGATTCCAGCAGGGTTTGGCAGTTGGCGTTGAGCAGGTAAAAATGGCTTCCCTCCAGCTGCTTGAGACGGCGGCGGATCTCTTCCATGTCACAGCAGGTGTCCTTCATAAAATAGAAGCGGTCGGTGTCAAGGCACCATTGAAGGATCTTCGGTGTGACCAGTCTCTTATAGGGATAGGGGCATTCGTACAAGCCCAGATTTACGTTTTGAGGAAGCTTTTTCAGCAGTGCCTCCGCATTTTTGATCCAGACGTCATCTCCCTCGTTGTTGGGGTCCAGACGGTTGGTGATCCAGATCAAGGCGTCGGTTCCGCTTTCTGCGATGCGGTTCAGCTCGTCCGCCTGCTCCTCCACGGTGTTCGCCACGTGCCCCGAGGAGACCACCGTCATGGGACGCCCCCGACGGGCGGCCTCTTCCTTTGCGGCGGCGTATACGGTGCGGTTCAGCTCCACCCGCTCGTCCACCGAAAGATAAAAGATCTCGCTGGATTGGCAGACGGCAAAGATCCCGTCGCAGTTGTTTTCGGCATACCAGCGCACGTAGCGCTTTGCCGTTTCCAAATCCACCGAGCCGTCGGCACGGTAGGGGGTGATCATGGTGGGGTAAGACCCAAAATTGTAATTCATGGAAAACCTCCGCTCAGTTGAAGTCAGGCTTGGGGTATTGCTCTTTGTTTGCAAGAACCATGGTTAAGATTTCTTCAAAGCTCATCCATTCCAATGCGTCGCCGAAATTGCGCTCGATGCGGGTTGCAACCTCGTCCAGCGCCCGAAGTCCCGTTCCCAAGCCGTTAGAAACGAGGCTCTGCCAATGGGTGATGAGAATGGGCATTCCGTTGCGGTTGAGAATGTCGATCAATTCTCCCGCCTTCCCGTCGGCGGTGATAATCTCGTCCGCCACGCGGCTGACGAAGGAATCGTCGGCTTGCGTGGTATCAATGGTCTGCCAGAAGTGGTCCCGCGCCGTTGCCGGAATGGAGACCACGCAACGGTCTCCGTCGTCGTAGGCGACCCAGGGCTTTGCGTCGGGAACGTCCCGTCGGGAGCGCAGAAAATACCATGCGCTTTTCGATCCGCAGACCTGCAGAACCGCATTGGAAATGGCTTTTACGTAATCGGCCTCCACCTCAATGCCGAAATTCCAGGGGGAGGTAACGCCCAACGGAGCGAATCCGGCCTCCCGCAGGATCGACAGGGCTTTTGCCACGTAGGGAGTCAGCGTTTCTTCGGTCTGGACCGACGCCCAATCCCGCTCGTTCATGGGTAACGCCTGCCCCGTGGCAAGGTCCACTGCCTTGTTGTGGGTCAGCATTTCGGGCCCCACCGAGAAGGCGGGGCAGAGGCGCTCTCTGACCCCGTTCAGCCATGCGGCAACGTCGTTTTCGTCGGCGCCGTCGATGCCGTTGATGATGTCTCCCCGATTCCCCGGCATGGGGACCACGCTGAATTTCCCCTTGAGGCCGTGGCGTCGGACGATCTCACAGAAGGTGAAAAACAGCTCGTTGGGGACGTATTCCAGAATCGGTCTTCCGTCTCGGGTGAATCCCGTGTCGTGGTGGGCGTGATAGACCGAAACCACGGGTGAGGGATCGTCGATGATGAGGCTGATGGGAATCTTTTTCATGGAAAAAACTCCTTTTTATCCTAACAAAACGTCAAAGATCAGCATGAGGCAAAAGCCTGCCAGCAGGGAATAGGTCGCCGCCCGCTCGTTGCCGTGGGCGTGGGTTTCGGGAATCATTTCGTCGCTGATCACGTAAAGCATGGTTCCGCCTGCAAAGGCAAGGGCGAAGGGGAGAATGGCATGGGATACGCTGACGGCAAAATAACCGATCAGAGTTCCGACGACCTCAACCACCCCCGTGATGATTGCGATCACGAAGGTCTTCCCGCGGGACATGCCTGCCGCCAGCATGGGAGCGATGATGACCATGCCCTCAGGGATATTTTGCAGGGCGATGCCCCCTGCGATGGTCAGCGCCTCCGCCGTATTCCCCGTGCCGAAGCCCACGCCTGCGGCGATGCCCTCGGGCAGGTTATGGATGGCAATGGCGATGACGAAGAGCAGGACCTTGTTCAGCTGGGCTTGCTTCTCGGGATGGCGCTCTTCATTTCCGCCCGACAGACGGTGCAGGTGAGGCACCAGCTTATCGATGAGGTTGATGCAAAGAGCCCCGCAGAAGATGCCCGCCACCGTGACGATCAGCGCAAGGCTGTTTCCGTATTCCAGCGAGGGCAGGATCAGCCCGATGACCGCAGCCGCCAGCATGACTCCTGCCGCGAAGGACAGGATCACGTCGCTGAATTTATGATCGGTGCGTTTGAACAAAAATCCCATCAGCGCGCCGAAGACCGAGGCTCCGCCCACGCCGAGCGCAGTGAGAAGTACGATTTCCATAAGAGTTCCCTTTCTTTTTTGTTCGTCAGAATGGTTGGATCAGAGCGGAGCTCCTTCCCCCTTGATGTGGCTTCATTATACCATAAAGGGTAGTGCTTGTCAAGCATTCGGGAACAAAAAAGCCGTCGGGGACGAAGTTTTTTCTTCATCCCCGACGGACGATTGATTATTCCTCTTCCTTGCTGAACGTATCCTTGCCAACGCCGCACAGGGGGCATTCAAAATCTTCGGGAAGATCCTCGAATTTGGTGCCGGGAGCAATTCCGTTTTCGGGATCGCCCACCGCTTCGTCGTAGACCCAGCCACATACATCGCACACGTATTTCATAGTTCGTTTCTCCTTTTAGTTTTGCATCTTTTATTTATTGAATCGGTTCAAAATCCGCCGCTCCGTGCTTGCACAGGGGGCAGACGATGTCCTCGGGGAGGGTGTCTCCCTCGTAGACGTAGCCGCAGATCTTGCAGACGAAGCCCTTCTTGCCTTCGGTTTCGGGCTTGGGCTTCACGTTTTCGTGGTAGTAGGCGTAGGTCATGCTTTCCCGATCGGAGAGCACTCTCGCCTCGGTCACCGAGCAGATGAACATGCCGTGGGTATCCAGATCCACGTACTGCTCCACCTTCAGAGACAGGAAGGAATTGATGTGGCGGGGCAGGAAGACCAGCCCGTTGTCGGAGCGCAGGGGCTCGCTGTTGGCAAACTTATCGGTGTTCCGCCCGCTGGTGAAGCCGAAGGTCTCGAAGATCTTGAAGGGTGCGTCCTCGGTCAGACAGTTCACGTTCATTTTGCCGCTCTGCTTGATCACGTGATGGGAATAATTTTCCTTATTGATGGTGACCGCCACACGGTTGGGAACGCTGGTAACCTGGGTGACCGTGTTGACGATCAGCCCGTTGTCCTTCTTTCCGTCGTTGGAGGTGACCACGTACAGTCCGTAGCCCAGATGGAACAGGGCGGTCAGATCGTTCTTGTTGGCGGTGGCGTCCTGCTGCGCCAGATAGTCCTTACAGAGCTCCTTTGCCAGATCCTCCAGCTGTGCGGAGCTTTCCTCGTTGAGTGCCGACAGGATTCGCACGGTAGTGTCGGTGTAGGTCAGATTCTTGCTCTTGGAAAGCAGTTCCTTCATGACCTTCGCCGCAAGAGGTGCCCAGCTTCCGTTTTCGATGAACGCCACGGTGCGGTTGGAGAAGTTGCGCTCGGCCAGATGCTCGATAAAGTCCCGCATGAAGGGGAAGATCCCCGCATTATAGGTGGTGGTTGCGAGAACCAGCTTACTGTAGCGGAAGGCGTCCTCTACTGCCTTTGCCGTATCGCAACGGGCAAGATCGTGGACGACCACCTTGGGGCATCCGTTGGCTTCCAGCTTTTCCGCCAGCTTGATGATCGCTTTTTTCGTATTTCCGTAGACCGAGGTGTAGGCGATAACAATCCCCTCCTCCTCGGGCTCGTAGGAGGACCAGGTATTGTAAAGATTGAGGTAGTAGTCGAGATTTTGGGAGAGAACGGGTCCGTGGAGGGGGCAGATGATTCGGATATCCAGCCCTGCCGCCTTCTTCAGAAGGTTCTGCACCTGTGCGCCGTATTTGCCGACGATGCCGATATAGTACCGTCTTGCCTCGTCCGCCCAGGGCTCGTTCACGTCCAACGCACCGAATTTTCCGAATCCGTCGGCGGAGAAGAGGACCTTATCGGTGCTGTCGTAGGTAACGATGACCTCGGGCCAGTGGACCATGGGGGCGGCAACGAAATGCAGAACGTGTCTGCCCAGGGGCAGCGTGTCCCCCTCGCCCACGACGATGCGGTTCTTTGCAACGTCACCTCCG
>JAFPBP010000164.1 GCA_017424085.1 Clostridia bacterium | reverse complement strand
GCGTCGCGGGTCTTTTCTTGGTCCAGATAATATTCACGGAACAGACCGCAGGGAACGGTTTTGTCGGTATGGATAACGATCTCGCCCACTTCACCCGTGGCAACGCTGTTGCCGTCGGCGTCCACAATATCCAGATCGAACTGGGGCGACGCCTTCCCCATGGAGCCGATCCTGGGAACGGTTCCGAACAGGTTGGCGATGGCAAGGGTGGTCTCGGTCTGTCCGAAGCCCTCCATGATCTCCAGCCCCGTGGCTTCCTTGAACTTCTTGTACACCTCGGGATTCAACGCTTCTCCCGCGGTGGTCATATGATGGATGGAAGAAAGATCGTATTGGTCCAGATTGCCGCGGATGAGCATACGCAGCATGGTGGGGGGAGCACAGAAGGTGGTGATATTGTACTTGGCGAACATAGGCAAAATGTCGTTTTCGTCAAATCGATCAAAGTCGTAGACGAAGACGGCGCCCTCGCAGAGCCATTGCCCGTACAGCTTGCCCCACAGGCTCTTGCCCCAGCCCGTATCGGAGATGGTCAGATGCAGACCGTCCCGCTCACAGCAATGCCAATATTTCGCGGTGACATAGTGTCCCAGCGCGTAGGTATGCTTGTGCGCCGCCATTTTGGGATTGCCCGTGGTGCCCGAGGTAAAGAACATCAGCGCAGTCTCGTCCCCTGCGGAGCAATCGGCAGGGCGGGTATACTTACGGGAGAAAAGCTTGAATTCTTCATCAAAATTGTGCCATCCGTCCTTGGTTCCGCCCACCAGGATCTTGGTGGTCACCTGAGGACATTGCGCGGCGGCAACGGCGGCGATGTCAGCCACGTCCCCGTCGGCGGTGCAGACGATGGCGGACACGCCTGCGGCGTTATAACGGTAAACGAAGTCGTGCTCCTTCAGCTGATTGGTGGCGGGGATGGCGACGGCTCCGATCTTATGAAGGGCAACCATGGCAAACCAGAACTGATAATGACGCTTCAGAACCAGCATGACCTTGTCGCCCCGCTTGATGCCGAGGGAGGTGAAATAGTTTGCGCATTGGTTGGAATATTGTTTAATGTCCTTGAAGGTGAAGCGGCGCTCGTTGCGGTTCACGTCCAGATGAAGCATGGCAAGCTTCTCGGGATACCGCTCGGCGATCTCGTCCACCACGTCGAAGCCGAAGTTGAAGGTATCGGTATTCTTGAAGCGAATGCTCTGCAACGCCCCGTGCTCGTCCTCCTCGGTTTCGACAAACTTCTCGCAGACCAGCCGCTCCGAGGATTTTGCGCCCACGATGCTGGCACGGACCACGTCCTCCTTGACGTCCTCTCCGGGCAGGACCACGGCGCAGAATACGCAGTCCGCTCCGTCTACGGCGATCATGCCGTGCGGGGTGGAGGAGTTGTAATAAATGCTGTCCCCCTCGCCCAGGATCTCGG
The DNA here is from genome assembly GCA_017424085.1 of Clostridia bacterium. Taxonomy (GTDB): domain Bacteria; phylum Bacillota; class Clostridia; order Oscillospirales; family UBA644; genus RGIG995. The sequence goes on along the minus strand of JAFPBP010000164.1, from coordinate 3,575 downwards.
TGTGCTCCCCGACCTGAACCTTCAGCTTCCCGCTGATGACCAGGTCGAACTCCTGCCCGTTATGGGTTGCCAGGTGGATGGGCTTATTCTGCTGGGCGGGGTCGAATTCGTAACGGACCCAATAGGGCTCGGCGATCTTCTTGCGGAACTTGGGCGCAAGATTCTGAATGGTGATCCCGTCCTCCTTGGCGGTCTCCTGCCCCTGCCCCTTGCGGGTCACGGTATAGGACGAGAGATTTGCGGACTTACCCTCCAGAAGATCGGAAATGCCGATATCGAAAACCAAAGAGCATTTGTGAATAAAGGAGAAGGGAAAGTCGGTCTCGCCGTTCTCATAGCGAACGTATTCTTCCACCGAAACCTCGGTCTTCTCCGCCATTTCCTCCACGGTGATGGCGGAAATCTCACGCATTTCGCGGATTCGCGCCGCGACCTCAAGAAGTTTTACGGTTTCAACGGTGTTTGCCATAGTTGGGTTCCTCCTGTCAATGATGCTTCGGCAAGGTTTTTTTTGTTGGAGGGAGCGGATCGACTCGCCGAAAAAAAACAAACCCGTCCCAAAGAAAAGCCTTTGAGACGGGTGCAATTATACACTCGCGGTACCACTCAAATTGCGGAAAAAATTCCCGCCACTCTTGGGATCCAACAATCCCTATGCATTCACGCAGCAATCACGGAAGGCGCCTACTTACCGCAGAGCGTTCGGACCTTCGGCTCGGAGGTGATGGGTTATGAGGAGACTTGCTTCCGACTCGCACCAACCGTCGGCTCTCTCAAAGCAAGGGACTCCAAACCGTCCTCGTCACAGCTTTTATGGGGGTATTATAGCACATCGGCGCCCGTTTGTCAAGAGGATTTCAGAAAAAAACTGTGTCTTTTTTGGAAATTCCTATAATTATGCAGGTTTTATTTATATTAAAACGGTAGACAAATTCCAAAAAATATGCTATAATGATCATAATGCAGAAAACAACGGAGGTTTGCCCCATGCACGTATCCATCGTCCCCTGCGCGCAGTACGATCAGGCTCAGGCGGAGCAGGCGCTGCTCCAAGCCCTTGCCCCCTTCGGCGGGCTGGATTGGGTCAAGACAGGCATGACCGTGGCGATCAAAGCCAATTTAGTCACCTTTCTGAAGCCCGAAGCGGCGGCGACCACCCATCCCGTTCTGCTTTGTGCCCTGGTGCGGCTGTTAAAGGAGCGGGGCGCCCGCGTGATCGTAGGCGACAGCCCCGGAGGGATCTACACCAAGGTCTACTTGGATCGAGTCTACGCCGCCACGGGGGTAAAAGCCGTGGAAGACTTCGGAGGAGAATTGAACCGCAATTTTGAGATCAAAGAAGCAACCTACCCCGAAGCAAAGGAAGCGAAAACCTTCACCTACACCGCATGGCTGGACGAGGCGGACGAGATCATCAACTTCTGCAAGCTGAAGACCCACGGCATGATGGCGATGAGCGGTGCGGCAAAGAACATGTTCGGCGCCATCCCCGGCACCGCAAAGCCCGAATACCACTACCGCTTCCCCGATCCTGCCCGCTTTTCGGACATGATCGTGGATCTGGATCAATATTTTGCGCCCCGTCTCTCCATCACCGACGGGGTCATCGGCATGGAGGGCAACGGCCCCACCGCAGGCACGCCCCGCAAGATCGGCGTGATCTTAGCCTCCGATTCTCCCCACGCCTCGGACATGATCGGAGCCGCCCTCATCGGGCTGACCGCAGATCAGGTCCCAACCCTGCAAGCCGCCATCCGCCGCGGATTGATCCCCGAGGATCGGGACGAGATCCCCACCTCGGGCGATTGGCGCCCCTACGTCATTCCCGATTTTCAAAAGGTGGAGACCGCGAAAAATCTCCGCTTCCAGCGGGATTCCGAAACCTTCTTCGGCAAGCTCACCGCCCAATTTCTGGACGCCGCATTGGCGGCTCGCCCCGAGCTGAAGGCGGACGAATGCGTGGGCTGCAAGGAATGCTATCGCATCTGCCCCGCAAGCGCCATTGAAATGGTGGAGAATAAGCCCGTCATCGACCGCAAAGCCTGCATCCGATGCTTCTGCTGTCAGGAATTCTGCCCCAAGGGAGCCTTGAAGGTCCGCCGTCCCCCCTTGGCGCGCATTCTGATCCCCGAGAAAAAGAACTGAAGCCGCGGATCCCGCAGTCTCCCCCGATCGGAATGCGAAGCCCCGCACTCCGATCAAGCACCCCCTTGACAAACGCAACAAAATGTGATATGATAAAAGAAGCAATTCCTCTCGGAGCATAGTCAACCGCACAAAGCGCCGAGATGCGTTTCCCAACGACAGCAATTCCAAATCTCTGAATGCATAAAAAGGAGAAACTATATGAAAATCGTAACATTCAACCTTCGTTGCGCCTGGGATGGCGACGGTATCAACTCCTTCCCGCACCGCGCCGGTTCCATTCTGAACAAGATCAAGAAAGAAAGTCCCGAAGTCATCTGCTTTCAGGAGGGCATCGAAAAGAACGTTGCATTCTTGCGCAACGCCCTGCCCGAATACCATATCGTATTCAACCAGAGAAACAACGATTATCGGGGAGAGGGCATCGCAACCGCGTTGAAGAAGGATTCGGTGGAGCTTTTGGGGTTGGATAGCTTTTGGCTCTCGCCTACGCCGCAGATCCCCGGAACCCGCTTTGAGGAGCAGAGCGTCTGCCCCCGCATTTGTCAATGCATCCTTCTCCGCCACGCAAACGGAAAAATGTTCCGTGTCTACAACACCCACCTGGATCACAAAGGTGAGCAGGCTCGTGTTTTGGGGATCCAAGCGGTCCTTCAAAGAATGCAAGCGGACCTGGAAATTCTGGACGTTCCGTTCTTCCTGATGGGAGACTTCAACGCAACTCCGGACGAGGAAACCATCCGCATCTGCAGCGAAAGCACCTCTCCTGTCGTCAAAGAGCTGACCGAACCCATCACCCTCACCTTCCACAATTACGGAAGAATCACGGAAAATTACAAGATCGATTACATCTACGCCGACGCCGCCACCGCACAGCTCCCCATCGCAGTAGCCCCCTGGGACGATGCGACCGACGGAATCTATCTTTCCGACCACTATCCCCTGCAGATTGAGCTTTCTTTCTGAAAACACAGCCGCGCGTTCTGAAAAGAGCGCACGGCTCTTTCATTTTTACCATTGGCAAACTTTTTGCAAAACCCCTTGACAAACGCGCCGAAATATATTATAATGTTACGTAGACAATCTTCACGAAGAGTTTTTCGAGCACCGCAAGAGGACCGCAGGTGCAGCTGTTAAACGCTTACCAATCAATTAAATAACTTAAACACGGAGAGTTGTCCGAGTGGTCGAAGGTGCAGCACTCGAAATCATCTCGGTTTCGTCCCTCGGGGTTTCCCGAAATCTCGTTTTTCCTTCGTTTTCCTCGCATTTCCTGCATTTTTCTTGAACTTTGTGTGCAGTGAAATTTGAACCTGCCTTGCAATTTGCTATCAAAGTTCCGAACAACTCAACACGGAGACGTATCGAAGCGGTCATAACGGGGCTGACTCGAAATGTAAACGACCTCGTCACTCGCGAATGTGCGAAAG
>JAFPBP010000163.1 GCA_017424085.1 Clostridia bacterium | reverse complement strand
GCTCTCGCGGAAAACCTTGGAGAAATACAGAGGGTCCCGAAAGCCGCACAGGTACGCCACGTGTTTCACCGATTCCACCCCGTGCTCCATGAGAAACACCGCGTGCTTCACCCGCAGGGTCTTCAGATAATGGGAAAAGCCCATCCCCATGCGCTTCTTGAAGCAGTCCGACAGGTATTTTGCGTTATATCCCCAATCGTCGGCAAGGGAATTGAGAGACAAGCCGCCGTCGGAGAAATTCTCCTCGGCGTAGGATGCAAGCAACGACGCCACGTCCCGATTGGGATCCTTGACTCCCGTGAGGCGGGAAAAGGTATACATGAGAACACATTCCGATACGATATCCACGTTTTCCGAGGTGGCGCGGGTGATGCTTTCCTCCCAAAAGGGCAAAACACCCTCAAACCCCGAAAAGCGGCGGCGCACGGGGGTCACGCCGAAGCGATGCAGAAGTTCCTGCCCCCGTTGCCCCTCAAAGGTGATGTAATAATATTCCAGCGCCTCTCCCGATGCCATGCAGATCTCCCCCGGAAATCCGAACACCAGATCCCCCACGCCCACAGAGACGGGACGATCGGAAAAGGTGATCCTGCCCTTGCCGTGGGAAACGAGATACATAATGTACCCGCTCTGGGTCATGGGCTTTTTCTGTGCCCCGGGGTCCCGCTCGAAAATAAAGCGCACCGTGCGAAGCTCCGACGGCTGTCCGTCGGGAATGAACTTACAAACGTTTTTTTTCTGCATAAGATCCACCTCCCCCTTATCATAGCAGATTTTTTCCCGTTTGTCAAGGTTTTTTCCATGGATTGATGGAATTTTTCCATTTACAAAGGGAGCGGAACTTGCTATAATAAAGGCAGAGGTGATGAAATGTACTATGGACTTATTTTAATCAGCGTAGTGCTGTTCGGAGCATCCTTCGCGGTGAACCGACAGTATCAGACCTACGTGGGAAGCGGCATGTTCTCCTCCTTCTTTCTGGCGGCGATCAGCTCGGTGGCGGGAGCTTTGATTCTGTTCCCCATCAACGGGTTCCGCTTTGAATGCACCGTCTTCACGCTGATCATGGCGTGTGCCTCGGCGCTGAACGGCATCGCCTTCACCTATTGCGGATTGAAAACCCTGGGGCAGGTCAATCTGTCCCTCTATTCTCTGTTCTCCATGCTGGGCGGCATGGCGCTCCCCTCGGTGGTGGGCGTGCTGTTCTACAACGAAGGCATGTCGCTGGCAAAGGGGCTTTGCTATCTCTCCATCGTGGCGTCTCTCTGTCTGACGGTGGAAAAAGGCGAATCCAAGGGAGGATATCCCTATTACGCAGGCGTGTTTATCCTCAACGGCATGTCGGGCGTGATCACGAAATTCTTTCAGGCAGCCCCCTACGAGAAGGCAAGCGCCGAGGGATATTCCCTGCTGAGCGCCCTTTGCACGCTGGTCATCGCGGGGATCCTCGCAGGCATCACCTACCCCTCTTACCGCAAAAGAGTGGGCAAAAAAGCGATTTTCAGCGGCTTGGGATACGGAGCCATCAACCGCTTTGCAAACTATCTTTTGGTGGTGGCACTGGCGCACGTGCCCGCATCGGTGCAGTACCCCATGGTCACGGGCGGGGTCATGATCGTAACCACGGTCATCGCCTGCTTTACCGCAGACAAACCCACCAAAAAGCAATGGCTTGCCGTTACTCTCTCGTTTATCGGGATCCTTTTATTGGTCCTCATTCCATATTAACATAAAAAAGGAGCATGACTATGAAACAGGTTCGCATCGGCATTTTCGGAACAAACCGAGGAAGCGACTATATTTCGTCCCTTCAGGCAAACGGCGCTCTGGTGGTTGCCCTGTGCGACAAGGACGAGTTCTGGCTGAACAAGGCGAAGGAAATGGTGACGGGAGAGGTTGCCTGCTATTCCTCCTTCGATGAATTTCTGAGCCACCCCATGGATGCGGTTTTGCTGGCGAACTACTTTAACGAGCACGCCCCCTTTGCAATTCGCTGCCTGGAAAAGGGAATCCACGTGCTGAGCGAATGCACGGCGGCGGGCACCATGGCAGATTGCGTGGCGCTGGTCCGTGCGGCGGAGAAATCCAAGGCAAAATACATGCTCTGCGAAAACTATCCCTTCATGAAGTTCAATCGGGAGATCAAACGGGTCTGCGACGCAGGAACGCTTGGGAAGATCATCTACGCGGAGGGGGAATACAACCATCCCTTTGCGGGGGACAACGTAGCTGCCGTCCGAAGATACAAGCCCTATCCCAACCATTGGCGCAACCATAATCCCCGCAGCTATTATCTCACCCACTCCCTTGCCCCCATCATGTACGCCACGGGCGCAAACCCCATCCGCGTTTCCGCCATTCCCGTGTTCTATCCGGTGCAGGATCCCAACGCCGTATACAGCTCTTATTGCGGCGACCGTCTGTCGGTGATCACCACCATGAACGACGACGGCTCCGCCTTCAAGTTCACGGGGACCGCAGGCTACGGCGGAGGCGGCAACTCCTATCGCGTCTGCGGCGTTAACGGTCAGATCGAGAATCTGCGCGGCATGGACGGTCAGGTAATGCTCCGCTACAACAAATGGTCCATCCCCGAGGGCGCAGAAAAACGAGAAACCCTTTACACCCCCTCCTGGAATCATCCCAGAGAGGATCTGATCGAAAAGGAAGGGCACGGCGGCGGTGACTTTTTGGTCATCGAGGAATTCCTCAATTGCATTATTGAGGACCGCAAGCCCGACTTTGACGCATACTTTGCAACGCGCATGTCTGCCGTGGCGATCCTTGCCCACCGCTCTCTTCTGGAACGGGGCGTGCCCTACGACGTTCCCGATTTCCGCAAGGAAGAGGATCGGGTCAAATGGGAAAAGGATACGCTGTCTCCCTATTACGGGGCGGACGGAAGCGAGCCCACCCTGCCCTGCTGCTCCAAGACCGACTTTAAGCCGCTGGATTCCCAATGGAACAACTATATGGAAGCAATCAAAGAACGCGAATAAGGAGAATAGACTATGAAACAGATTAAAATCGGTATTTTCGGACTCAACCGAGGCGGAGATTATATCTCCTCCCTTTTAGCGAACAACGCGGATATCGTTGCCATCTGCGACAAGGACGACTACTGGCTGAACAAGGCTCAGGAGAAGCTGGGCAAGGACGTGGCGGTCTACCATGACTTTGATCGATTCATCGAGCACGAAATGGACGCCGTCCTTCTGACCAACTATTTCAACGAGCACGCACCCTTTGCAATTCGTTGCTTGGAAAAGGGAATCCACGTGCTGAGCGAATGCACCGCAGGGGGAACCATGGCGGATTGCGTGGCGCTGGTCCGCGCAGCGGAAAAATCCAACGCCACCTACATGCTCTGCGAGAACTATCCTCACATGAAGTTCAACCGTGAGATCAACCGCGTCTGCAAGGGCGGCACTTTAGGCAAGATCCTCTATGCAGAGGGGGAATACAACCACCCCGTAGCAGGCAACGACACCGCCTTCGTCAAGCGCTTCCGCCCCTACCCCGAGCATTGGCGGAACCGTCTGCCCCGCACCTACTACGTGACCCACTCTCTGGCGCCCATTATGAACGCTACGGGAGCCGAGCCCGTCCGAGTGACCGCACT
>JAFPBP010000162.1 GCA_017424085.1 Clostridia bacterium | reverse complement strand
GAATTCCGCTTTGGTGAAGATTTTCCACGAACAGATCGTCGTTGTAATAGGAGACGTAATTGCACCCACTGACGGTCAACTCCGCCGCCCGATCCAAAAAATCGGGAGGATTCTTACTGCTGATCCGAAGGTTGAACTCGGGATCGGGTAACCGAACGTGATCGATGCCGTCCAAAAACATCATCGTAACTTCGTTTACGGCGTTTTCGCCGTTTGGTAAAATGCCTCCGAGCGTGACCACCAGCTGACCCGAATAGTGTCCGGGATAATGGCTGACCAGATCAGTCTGGTCGTACATCTTCAAGAGTAGGCATTCGATCAGCTGTGCGGCTTCTTCGCGGGGTGTGTCACCTAAAAATTCACCCAAAAGGACGTCCAGCCGCCCGTAATTGATCAGTTCAAAGCTTTCCACGATGGTTCCCAGGTGGGCAAACCACAGAAGCTGGACCGCTTCGTGGAAATTCGAGGGAGGATCCGCGCTGATTTTTCTGCAAATCTCAGCAATCCTGAAAAGTTCTTTTCGATCTGCGCCGTCTGCGTCGTTTGCCATGGCTTCCGCTTCGGTGGCATAGCGAAGGATCAGATTCTGAAGCCCGCGGTATGCAATAGTCACAGCCGAAAGGAATTCACGATTCAGCGCATGCAGGGACGAATCCATCTTTCTCTCTTCTGCGTCACGGAGTATTCCTCCGATGCCCTTGTTCAGGATAATACTGAAATCGGGCGTAAAATGAGTGCGGTTCCGATAACTTTGATCGCAACCGAAGAGGGCGATATCCTGCTCGTTGATGTATTTTACGGGGGCTTTGGGAGAGTATTTTGTATGATCGTGCCCATCCTCGTTTCCCGGGAGGGGAGTATAGTAGGTCTGCCCACGATCAATTCCTTCGGAACGATGTAGACAGGCATGGTGTCGAAGGTCATTTTCAAGGCAAGCGCCTTTCTCTCGCTCAGACTGCAGGGCTCGTTTGCCACGGACATGGGAGGAATGGGGCTCCTGCGGCATACGATTGAATAGATCCTTATACGATCATTATAGCATGTTTTTCGACGGAAATCAAGTGTGCAAAGCGCCATTTTTTGCCGAAGTTTTGATTAAAAAATGCTTCCCCGCTCAGAAAACGGGGAAGCGTTGTTTTACTTATTCTTCGGCTCCGAGGAATTTGCGTACCTTGTCAGCGAAGGACTTGCGTTTTTCGTAGGATCTTCCGCTGGCAATGGCATCGAATTCCTTCAAAAGCTCCTTTTGACGGGAATTCAGATTCGTGGGGGTCTCCACGACGATTCGCACGTAAAGATTTCCCTTGCCCTTGGAATTCAGATAGGGGACACCCTTGCCCTTCAGGTTCAGAACCGTTCCGCTCTGGGTTCCGTCGGAAATGTGCTGAGGCTCCTTGGACCCGTCGGGAAGGGGCACTTCAATGTCGCACCCCAGCGCCGCTTGCGTGAAGGTGACGGGGAAATCACAGAAGAGGTCGAAATTCTTACGCTCAAAGATAGCGTGAGGGCGAACCGTGACCGAAATGTTCAGATCGCCTGCGGGACCGCCCTTCAGACCGTGACATCCTTGACCGTTCAGGGTGATGACCTGACCGTTGGCAATGCCTGCGGGGATATTTACGGTGATGGAGCGTTGCTTGCGTTCCTGTCCCGTGCCGTTACAGTTCTTACAGGGAGTCTTGATGATCTTACCCGTACCGTAACAGTTGGTGCAGGTCCGCTCGCTCTGCATGGCGCCGAACATGGTTTGAGATACGGTGCGGACCCGACCCGTACCGCGACAGGTGGGACAGGTCTCCGCCGTGGTTCCCTTTGCGGCACCCGATCCGTTACATTCGGAGCAGGTTTCCTTTCGGGTCACGTTGATGGTCTTTTTGCAACCGAAAATCGCCTCTTCAAAGGTCAGCGTGATATTGGTATCCACGTCGTCTCCGGGAATTGCCTGATTGCGACGGCGGGTCGATCCGCCGCCTCCGAAGAAATTACCGAATACATCGCCGAAAATATCGCCGATGTCAACGTTCGTATAGGCTCCGCCGTATCCACCGTAGCCACCGGCGCCCGCCCCGTAATTGGGATCCACGCCCGCATGTCCGAACTGGTCGTACTTCGCGCGCTTATCCGCATCGGACAGAACCTCGTAAGCCTCGTTGACTTCCTTGAATTTCTGCTCCGCTTCCTTGTTCCCGGGATTCAGGTCGGGGTGATATTTTTTCGCTTGTTGGCGATAGGCTTTTTTTAACTCGTCGGCGCCGGCGCTCTTTTCAACGCCAAGGACCTCGTAGTAATCTTTCTTGTCTGCCATATGTTCCTCTTACACGAACATATCAAGGGGAGAAGCTTCCCCTTGATATGCGGATATTTTTGGAAAATCAGTCGTTGTCGTCAACCTTGAAGTCGTCAACGTTTACGTTGCCGTTGGATTCGGGCTGCTCTGCACCTGCATCGGGAGCCACGTTGCCCTGAGGCTGCTGCTGAGCGTAGATCTTTTCGGCGATCTTGTAGAATCTCTGCTGCAGCTCTTCGGTTGCGGCTTTGATCGCGTCGGTATTGTTGCTCTTGACTGCTTCCTTGACCTTTTCGATCTGCTCGTTGACGGGAGCCTTGTCGGCGTCGGTCAGCTTGTCGCCCATATCGTTCATGGACTTTTCGCACTGATAGATCATCTGATCTGCATTGTTGCGGATCTCAACCTCTTCACGGCGCTTCTTATCTTCTTCGGCGAACTTTTCAGCTTCCTGAACTGCCTTATCGATATCGTCCTTGGACATGTTGGTGGAGGCGGTGATGGTGATCTTCTGTTCCTTGCCCGTGCCCAGATCCTTGGCGCTGACGTTTACGATGCCGTTTGCGTCAATGTCGAAGGTGACCTCGATCTGAGGAACCTGCTTGGGAGCGGCAGGAATGCCGTCCAGATGGAAGCGACCGAGAGACTTGTTATCGGCTGCCATTTCGCGTTCACCCTGCAGTACGTGAACCTCAACGGAGGTTTGATTGTCTGCGGCGGTGGTGAAGATCTGGCTCTTCTTTACGGGAATGGTGGTGTTGCGCTCGATGAGTTTGGTGGAAATGCCGCCGTAGGTCTCAACGCCCAGAGAAAGGGGAGTAACGTCCAGCAGAACCAGCCCCTGAACGTCGCCGCCCAGAATACCGCCCTGAATGGCAGCGCCAACGGCTACGCACTCGTCGGGGTTGATACCCTTGTGGGGTTCTTTCCCGAGGAAGGACTTGAGCTTTTCCTGAACTGCGGGAATACGGGAGGATCCGCCGACCAGCAGAACCTTATCGATCTGAGCGGGGGTCAGACCTGCGTCGTTGAGTGCTTTCTTGGTGGGAGTCATGGTGTCTTCCACCAGATCTGCGGTCAGCTCGTTGAACTTTGCGCGGGTGATGGTGATATCCATGTGCTTGGGACCGGTAGCGTCTGCGGTGATGAAGGGAAGGTTGATGTTGGAGGTGGTCATACCCGAAAGCTCGATCTTCGCCTTTTCAGCCGCTTCCTTCAGTCTCTGCATTGCCATCTTGTCGGTGCTCAGGTCAATGCCGTTTTCTTTCTTGAATTCGGAGACCAGGTAGTTCATGATGCGCTCGTCGAAGTCATCGCCGCCCAGACGGGTGTTACCGTTGGTTGCCATAACCTCGAAAACGCCGTCGCCGATGTCCAGAATGGATACGTCGAAGGTACCGCCGCCCAGGTCGTAAACCATAACCTTCTGAGAGGTTTCCTTGTCTACGCCGTAAGCAAGGGCAGCTGCTGTGGGCTCGTTGATGATACGCAGAACCTCAAGACCTGCGATGGTGCCGGCGTTCTTGGTCGCCTGACGCTGAGAGTCGTTGAAGTATGCGGGAACGGTGATGACTGCCTGAGTTACCTTTTCGCCCAGATATGCTTCGGCATCCGCCTTCAGCTTCTGCAGGGTCATGGCAGAGATCATTTCGGGGGTGTAGTCGGTGCCGTCGATGGAGACCTTCTTGTCGGTGCCCATGTCACGCTTGATGGAGATGATGGTTCTGTCGGGGTTGGTGATCGCCTGGCGCTTTGCCACCTGACCGACCATGCGTTCGCCCGACTTGGAGAATGCCACCACGGAAGGGGTGGTTCTTGCGCCTTCTGCGTTTGCGATAACGACCGGTTCTCCGCCTTCCATAATGGCGACGCAGGAGTTGGTCGTACCAAGATCTATTCCGATAATTTTACCCATTGTAAATTCCTCCTAAGAATTCATACATATTAAAAGATATTTGTTTACCAATCAGTTTGCCACGGCAACCATGGCGTAGCGGATCACCTTGTCGCCCAGAAGATATCCCTTCTGCAGGACCTGTGCCACCGTGTTTTCTCCCAGAGAATCGTCGTCCACATGCATGACCGCATTGTGGATCTTCGGATCAAAGGGCTCACCGGGGGTCCCCGCAGGGGTGACGCCCAGCTTCTCAAATGCCTTCAGTGCCTGCGTGAGAACCATTTCAACCCCTTCCTTCATGGGGCTGTCCTCAGCGGCGGTCAAGGCGCGCTCTAAATTGTCGATGATGGGAAGAAGCTCCGCCACCGTGTCCGCCGTTGCGTTTGCGTAAACGGCATCCTTTTCGGTTTTGGAACGTTTTTTGAAGTTGTCGAAATCCGCGGCGAGTCGGATGTAGCGGTCGTGCCATTCGTCAACGACGGGGGCTGCCGCTTCCTCTGCGGGGGCTTCGGGCTCCGTAACGTCGTTGGTTTCTACCGTTTCGTCGTCCACGGTAACCGAGTCTTTTTTCTTCTTGTCTTTCATTTCGGTTCCTCATTTATTTGTATTTTAATATTTTTACCTATTTAATATTCCCGTTCGATAAAATCCTTCAGATTGGAAAGAACGTAGGAGCAGCCTGCCAGGGTTCGGGCGTAGTCCATGCGCGTGGGTCCCATCAGCCCCAGCATAACGGGAAATTTGCTGTCATAGGAAAGGGTGATCAGGCTTGCGTGGGGGCTCTTGAACAGCCCGTTTTCGGCGCCGATGCGGATCTCAACCTCATCGGAGGTCCGACTTGCGAGCAATGTCTCGAGAATGTGCTCCCTCGTGGAGAGCATTTCAATAAATCCCCGCGCCGTTTCGATGTCGGAAAATTCGGGGTAACTCAGCAGGTTTTCCGTGCCGCCGATGTGCAGCTCGTAATCCTTTGCACCCGAAAGGATTCTTGTGACCGTTTCCGCAATGCCCGCGTGCTTGGGGCAATGGGCGCGGATTTCGTGCTCCAGAAGCATGATGCGAAGATTTCCGATCCGATCGATGGGGAAGCCCGAAAAGACGGTGTTGATGATCTTTGTCAGCGTTGCCGCATCCTCGGGTGAGGTGTCGTCGGTCGCGCGGTAAAAATAATTCTTCACGGCTCCGCCTGAAGCGATGACCATGATCGCAAAGATCCTCCGTCCTGCGGGAAGAACCTCAAAGTGATAAATCCCGTCCGGGCAATGGGGGGAAACGCCGAATACCGTGCATCCCGAAAAGGAGGCAAGGCGCCGCGTGGACTGCTCCAGCAATTCTTCCAGACTGACACAGGTTCGGAAGGCATCGCTCAGCTCGTTTTGCTCCCGCTCGGTCAAGCGATAAGGAGTGAGGGTCTGAACGTAATAGCGATATCCCGCATTGGAAGGAACGCGCCCTGAGGACGTGTGCGTTTTCTGCAGGTACCCGAGACGCTCAAGCTCAGACATTTCATTGCGGACCGTTGCGGGGGAGACCCCAAGATGCTCCCGATCCAGCAAGGCTTTCGATCCCACAGGCTCGCCTGTTTCAATGTAGGCGGAGACGATGGCGGAAAGAATCAGTTGTTTGCGTCGGTCAAGGTTCAATGAAATTCCTCCCTTCCCGAATTCGGTACGTGTTAGCAGGGGTTTAGCACTCGTTGCGTTTGAGTGCTAACTCTGACCTTATTGTACCGCTTTTTTTTCGGTTTGTCAAGGGATTCTATCACTTTTCCTCGGAAATGTCATAATTTAATCACAGGATTATTGCAGCATGGCGGAACGCAGCATCTCCGAGGCGGAAATGAACAGTGCGCGGTTCTCGGGTAGAATGAACCAGGAGGGGTCCTCAAAGAGTTGATCTGCGACCCGAGAGACGCGCTCCAGGATCTTCATATCTCTGGTCAGGTCTGCGATCTTGAAGGGGGGCAAGCCGTGCTGACGGTTCCCCAAGAAGTCCCCGGGCCCCCGAAGCTCCAGATCCTTACGGCTGATCTCAAAGCCGTCGTTGGTGGCGCAGAAGGCAGAGAGACGTGCCGTTGCCTCCTCGCTCTGATCATCGGACACTGCAAAACAATAGGAAGCTCTCGTTCCGCGTCCAACCCGTCCTCTCAGCTGATGAAGCTGGGACAATCCGAACCGCTCTGCATTCTCAATGACCATGGTCGTTGCGTTCGGTACGTTGACCCCCACCTCGATGACGGTGGTCGATACCAGAACAGAGATCTTGTTCTTCATAAAATCGGAAAGAATCGCTTCTTTTTCTTCTGCTCTCATCCGACCGTGCAGGCAAGCGATCGAAATCCCTCGGAATACGGTCTGCTGAAGCTCGTTGCAAAAATCAACGGCGCTCTTCATTTCGTCGCTTCCCTCCACCGAAGGACAGACAATATACGCCTGATCTCCCTTCTCGATCCGATCCCGCAGATATTGGTACATGCGGGGCGACGTTTCGGAGTTGATTCTGCGGGTTGCCACGGGAATGCGTCCCGGCGGAAGCTCGTCCAGAATGGAAATATCCAGATCTCCGTAAAGAACCAGGGCGAGGGAACGGGGAATTGGGGTGGCGGACAAAAAGATCATATGGGGATTGATCCCCTTTTCCTGCATTGCCGCCCGTTGCTGCACTCCGAAGCGGTGTTGCTCGTCGGCGATTGCGATAGCAAGATTTCTGAATTTTACGCTTTTCTGGATCAATGCGTGGGTCCCGATCACCAAATCGGTGGCTCCTGCCTCGATTCGCAGCTGAAGATCTCTCTTTTCCGCCGCACGCATGGAGCCCGTCAGCAGTTCAACCTTGACCCCGCAGGGACCAAGCAGACTCGAAAGGGATTCGTAATGCTGGATTGCCAGAATTTCCGTCGGAACCATAAGCGCCGTCTGTAATCCGTTCTTCGCCGCAAGGTAGGCGACCGCCGCTGCGATCACCGTTTTTCCGCTTCCCACGTCGCCTTGGATCAGGCGGGACATGGGAGTCGGCTTGCGAATGCCGTCGAAGCATTCTCGGATCACTCGCTTCTGTGCATTGGTCAGCGCGTAGGGGAGACGGTTGAGTAACGGCGTCATGTCACGCGGCTCCAGCTTGGGGGCGTTTAACTTTTGAACGCGCAATTTCAGGATCCGAATACCGACGGTAAACAAAAACAATTCTTCGAAGATGAAACGGTTTTTTGCCCGTTCCGCTTCTGCTGCGGTTTTGGGAAAATGCACCGAGCGGTATGCTTCCCGAATTTCGGGAAGATCGCATTCGGTCCGAATCTCGGGCAAAAGCATTTCCTTCAGCTGATTTTGGCAGGCGTCCAATGCGACGGCAATGTTTTTTGCCAAGGATGCCTGGGTCACTCCCTCGGTCAAGGGGTAGATGGGCTGGATCTCGGGTTGGGGATCCAGTTTGATTTTAGGGGATTCGATGCGGCGGACAATTCCTTCCACCGTAAAGGTGCCGTGAAGGAGCACGGTAAGCCCCGGGTGAAGATGCTGTGCCAGATAGGCTTGATTGTAGAGAATTACGAAGATCTGATTGCCTTTTGGGTCGGAAACGGAAAAGAGGAAGCGTGTAGCCCGCTTCCCCACCCGCTTGGAGATGTCCGTACAGACCTTTGCCACTACCGTGGCGGTTTGCCCGTTCTTCAACTGATCGATGGGCGTGATCTGTGACATGTCCAAATATCCGCGCGGAAAATAGCGAATCAAATCCGCGCAGGTGACGATATTCAATTTTTTCAACAGCTCGGCTCGTTTTTGTCCGATGCCCCGTAAGATGGATACGGGGCTGTTAAGAACATCGATCATAGGGTGATTTCCGTATTTGTTTTGATTTTATTTTCTCTTCCAGCGAATGCCCGAGGGAGTGTCCTCAAGGATAATGCCCATGGCGGTCAGCTGATCGCGAATGGCGTCTGCCTTTGCCCAATCCTTCGCCTTGCGGGCGGCGGTACGCTCCTCGATGAGGGCGTCAATGGCTGCATCGTCATCGCTTTCCTCTTCCTTGGGAAGAAGACCCAGCGTGTCAACCAACTCTTCGATCTTGGCGATCAGACCTTCGTACAGCGCCTTAGGCTGATTGTCGGTCAGAGTAACGTTGACCTGCTTGATCATGTCAAAGATGGCAGTCAGAGCGTTTGCGGTGTTCAGATCGTCGTCCATTGCCTCCTCGAAGCGATTCCGATAGGAAATAAAGGAGTTCAGATATTCGGTCTGTTCCGCGTTCAGCTCGGTGTCTGCGGCGTTTTTCGCAAGGAATTTCAGATTTGCAAGGCAGTTGTTGATGCGTTCCAGCGATGCCTTTGCCTGCTCGATGATGCCGGGCTCGTAGTTGATGGGGCTGCGGTAATGGGCGGATACGGCAAAGTAACGCAGGGGCAGATAACCGTAAACCTTGGAAAGGTCGCGGACGGTGAAGAAGTTGTTCTTGGATTTGCTCATTTTTTCGTTATTCACGTTCACGAATCCGATATGGAACCAATGGCGGGCAAACTTGCAGCCGTTGGCGCATTCGGACTGAGCAATTTCGTTTTCGTGGTGGGGGAACTTCAGATCGTGTCCTCCGCAATGAATGTCGATGGTGTCTCCCAGATAGCGCTTTGCCATGGCACTGCATTCAATGTGCCAGCCGGGACGCCCCTCACCCCAGGGAGAGGTCCAATGAGGCTCTCCGGGCTTGGATGCCTTCCAGAGGGCAAAGTCCAGGGGATCCTCCTTGATCTCACTTACGTCAATGCGGGCTCCCGAAGCCAGATCCTCGATGGACTGCTTCAGAAGTCCGTTGCCGTATTCGGGAAAGCTTCTGACGCGGAAATAAACGTCGCCGTTGCTTTCGTAAGCATGCCCCTTTTCGATGAGCGCGGAGACGAGATCGATGATTCCGCCGATATTCTCCGTGGCGCGGGGATGCACCGAAGCGCGTTTGATGTTCAGTCCGTCGGCGTCGGTGAAATATTCGTTGATGTATTTTTCGGCAACCTCGGTGGTGGAGATGCCTTCTTCTTCCGCTCTGCGGATGATCTTGTCATCCACGTCGGTGAAGTTCTGTACGTAGGTCACGTCGTAGCCCTTGAATTCCAGATATCTGCGCAGAGTGTCAAACATCATGAAGGAGCGACCGTTGCCCACGTGGAAAAAGTTGTAGACGGTGGGGCCGCAGGCGTATACGCGAACCTTGTTGTCCTTTGCCTCGAAGGGCTCGATACGGTTGGTGAGAGAGTTGTATAACTTCAGCATATTGAAACGTCTCCTGTTGCGTTAATTCTCATTATTGTGATCCGCAGACGGTTGACCGTCGCGGGATTCTTCAAGCTGCTGCTGCAGGCGGTCGATGCGGACGCGCATTCTGCAGAATTCCTGAGATACGGGGTCGGGAATGTGAACGTTGTCGAAATTGTCGATGCGGACACCGTCCCTCTTGACGATGCGGGCAGGGGAGCCCACGGCGGTACAGTTTGCGGGAATGTCTTCCAGAACTACGGAGCCAGCGGCGATCTTTACGTTGTCGCCTACGGTGAAGGAGCCCAGAAGCTGAGAGTGAGCACCGATGAAAACGTTGTTTCCGATGGTCGGGTGCCGTTTTCCCGTTTCCTTGCCTGTGCCGCCCAGCGTGACGCCATGGTAGATGGTACAGTTATCACCGATCTCGGCGGTTTCGCCGATGACGACACCCATGCCGTGGTCGATGAACAACCCCTTACCGATGGTGGCTCCGGGGTGGATCTCGATACCCGTGCGGCGACGGGCGTGCTGAGAGATCATGCGGGCGAGCAGCTTATGATTGTGTCTGTAAAAGAATTTTGCGATTCGATGGTAGATCAGAACGTGCAAGCCCGGGTAACAGAAAAAGACTTCTGCGTTGGATTTTGCGGCGGGATCTCGTTCTCGAATGGCTTGAATGTCGTAGCGCAATTTTTTGAACATACAGAATTCGTCAGCCTTTCAGATATGGCGCGCAGGCCTTGATGTAAGGAACGGCGGAAATCCAGGTGAAGATTGCAGTCAGAAGGAACAGAACCTCGGCGATCCAATAAAAGGGGGTAACTACGGGGAAGATCTGCCCCAACAGAAGCAGAAAATAAGTAACTCCGATGGTGATTCCCTGCAGGATGGTTTTGATCTTGCCCCACCAGTTTGCCGCAATCACGGCGCCGCCCGAAGCGGCAGAGAGGCGAAGTCCCGTAACCATCAGCTCACGTAACAGAATCGCGATGACCGAGAAGGTCAAGAGCCAACCGAAGGCGTTCAGCCCCACGAAGGCAACGCAAACGCTGAGCACCAGCATTTTATCCGCAATGGGATCAAGAAATTTACCCAGATCGGAAATGTAGTTGTACTTACGGGCGATCTTTCCGTCTACCATGTCGGAAAAGATGGCGATCGCATAAAGGAGCCCCGAGATCAGAACCGTCGCCCAGCGCGCCACTCCCGCGGTGAGGGGGGTGGGAATCAGAAAGATCAATACGATGGGGATCAGTGCGATGCGAAACCAACATATGGCGTTAGGGATATCTTTTTTTTGCATAAGCTTCACTCCTGCGGGAACGATGCCGTTCCGTAAAAATCATATTCGCGGTAGCTTTCAATGGTGACGGGAACAAACTCGCCCTCGCACACGGGGCGGTCGCAGGTGAAGATGATCTTTCCGTCCACCTCGGGGGCTTGGAAATAGGCTCTTCCCAGATAGGAACCGTCATCTCCCGCTCCCTCGCACAGGACCTCGACCGTCGTCCCGATCAACGGCTCGTTTGTTTCGGGAAGCAGATCGTGCTGGATCTCCATGATCAGATCCGCTCTGCGTTGCTTCAGGTCTTCGGGGATTTGCCCCCGCATCCGACCTGCGGGCGTTCCTTCTTCACGGGAATAGGGAAAGACGCCAAGGTTTGCGAATCGGTTCTCCTTCACGAAGTTGCAAAGGATCTCGAAATCCTCCTCGCTTTCGGTGGGGAATCCCGTAATAAACGTGGTTCGAACGCTGCATTTGGGAAGAACTCTTCGGATCTTTGCAATCAGGTCTGTCAGGGATTTATCGTCTCCCGAGCGGTTCATCTTCTTCAGAATGCGACCCGATGCATGCTGCAGGGGAACGTCGATGTAGGGCACGCACTTTTGGGTTTCCGCCATGGTCTGCAGCAGCTCGTCAGAGATCTCCTCGGGACGGCAATAAAGAATTCTTACCCAGTGGACCGACTCAATGGCGGCAATGTCGCGAATGAAACGGCAAAGATCGGGATGACGGGTGGTGTCCTGGGCGATGAGGTTGATCTCAACCGCTCCGTTCTTTGCAAGAAGACGCGCTTCGTCCATGACCGAGTCGTAGCTTCTGGGAATGAATTCCCCTCGCACCGACGGGATCACGCAATAGGAGCAATGGTTGGAGCATCCCTCCGCAATGCGAAGGTACACCGATTTGGATCCTGTGGTAAGGATGCGTCCGTATTCGGGCGGACAGCAGGAAAGAGGCTTGTATTCCTCAAAGACTGTGTCTGCGCGAAGGGCATCCACAACCTTATCAAAGCTTCTCGATCCGAGACAGGCGTCCACCTCGGGCATCTGGGTCAGCACCTCGTGCCGATACCGTTCCGCAAGGCAGCCCGTGACTACGAGTCGCTTCAGCTTTCCGTGCTCCTTGTACGCCGCAGCGTCCAGAATTGCTTCAATGGATTCGCTTTTTGCGGGGTCGATGAAGGTGCAGGTGTGCACGATCACTCCCTCGCATTCCGCAAGATCGTTGCAGATCTCAAATCCGTTGTCTTCCAGCTGCTTGAGCATCATTTCCGCATCAATGCGGTTCTTCGCACATCCCAGTGCGATCATGCCTATTTTCAAAGGAATTCGTCCTTTCCGTCGGGTTCATAACGGGAAAGCGCCGATGCGATGGCGGCGGAATCGTAGCCGCGCCGCGCCAGCTTTGCGTAGATCTTCTGCTTTGCGGCAGGATCGTTTAATGCGCTTCCCTTGGTAAGCTTGCGTAAAATTTCGTCGATTTTTTCGGTTTCACGATCCTCGCGGGAATAGACCTCGTCCAACACCTCTGCGGAGGTCTCGCGGTCAATTCCGTGCTGATACAGGATCTGCTCCGCCCGTCGTTTCCCGTAGGACCCCGCTGCCACCTCCGCAAGCCTGCGGGCGTAGCGGTAGTCGTCCTGATATCCCTTGCTCGCCATGAAATCCACGGCAGCAACGGCGGCGTCACGGGGAACGCTCTTTTGTACGAGCTTATCGACCAACTCTTTTTTTGAATAATCCTTTCGACTGAGAATGTCGGTTGCCTTTCGAATTCCGTCCAACAAATGTGCCTTGGCTCGGATGGTTTCGAATTCCTCGTCGTCAAAGGTCTCTCCTCGGGTGATCTCGTGCTGGAGAAGAAATTTTTCGGTGGCGAGAAATTCCATCTGCTCCTCGGAGAAGACCTCAAAGAGCTTTGTTCGCTTGTAGGGACGGATTTCGGTTATAAGGATCATGATTAACCTTCAAAGTCGTCAGCGGAAATATTGATGTTTGCGGAGGTTTCGGTGGCGGTTTTTGGCTGGCGGGAGGATTTTGTCACTTCTGCGGCGGTTTTGCTGTTCAGCTTTGCGTGCAGATCCTTTTCCAGGCGCTCCGCCAATGCGGCATCGGTTTCGATCATGCGCTTGATGTTGTCGCGACCGTTGCCGAGACGTTCTCCGCCGTAGGAGAACCAGCCGCCGGATTTCTGAATGATATCCAGCTTCACGGCGCAGTCCAGCATTTCGCCCGAACGGGAAATGCCCTTGCCGTACATGAGATCGAATTCGGTTTCACGGAACGGGGGAGATACCTTGTTCTTGACCACCTTGACACGGGTGCGGGAGCCGATGGCTTCGCTGCCGTTTTTGATCAATTCCACCTTGCGCACGTCAAGACGGACCGATGCGTAGAACTTCAGCGCACGACCGCCGGTGGTAACCTCGCTGGGACCGTAAACGACGCCTACCTTGTCACGCAGCTGGTTGATGAAAATACAAACGCAGTTGGTCTTGGAGATCACGCCTGCCAGCTTCCGAAGAGCCTGAGACATGAGTCTGGCATGGAGACCCACGTGAGAGTCGCCCATATCGCCTTCGATTTCGGCTTTGGGAACGAGGGCTGCAACCGAGTCCACGACCACAATGTCAACGGCGCCCGAGCGCACCAGCGTTTCGGTGATCTCAAGAGCCTGCTCGCCGTTATCGGGCTGGGAGACCAGAAGCGAATCCACGTCAACACCCAGCTCTTCCGCGTATACGGGATCCAGAGCGTGCTCGGCGTCGATGAATGCGGCGGTTCCGCCCTTCTTCTGACATTCTGCGATAGTGTGCAGGGCAACGGTGGTTTTACCCGAGCTTTCGGGTCCGTAGATTTCGGTAATTCTTCCCTTGGGAAGTCCGCCCACACCCAGCGCCATATCCAGACCGAAGG
>JAFPBP010000161.1 GCA_017424085.1 Clostridia bacterium | reverse complement strand
CATACCGAGGCAGACCTTCGGAAAATCGGTACCGACGCCGCTTATCCCCTCAACGGAAGCTATATCCTCATGGCGGATATCGACATGAGCAAGAGTGCCGCATGGGAGGGCATCGGCGGAGCCGACGGCTTCAGCGGTACCTTCGACGGAAACGGTCATATGATCATCGGCATGCATGCCGGCACCGAAACCACCCCGTACGCTCTGAAGATCCACGCTTGGGGTCTGTTCCCCGTCCTGCTGGAGGGCGCAACGGTCAAGAATCTTGCCTTTAAGGACGTTTTTCTCAACAGTACCTGGACGGGTACCAATACCGCCATCGGTACGGTCTGCGGCTATACCAATAAGGAAAACGTTACCATTGAAAACGTGGTGGTCCTTTCGGGCAGTCTGAAGGGCTCCTGCGTTCGTCAGACCCGCGTGGGCGGTATCCTGGGCGTCACCCGTGCCAAGAACGGGACTCTGATCAAGAACTGCTTCAACGGCGCTGACGTTGCGGCGGATTATACCTCCACCTCAGGCAACTGTTATATTTCCGTGGCAGGCATCGCTGCCCGTTACGAGGGCACAACTGCCGAAAAGGGCTTGGTCAACTGCTTCAACGCAGGGAAGATCACCGCTCTGAAGACCTCGGGCTCCACCAACTATTCCTCCATCGGCGCTATCGTTGCTTTGTCCAACACCTCCGCCGCGGCGCAGGCAGACAAGGCAAACGTGATCAACTGCGCCACCGTGAAGGACCTGCTGGTCTTTGACGATAAGGTTCCCGAGCGCATCACCCGTTACGCCTCCGACGCCAATCCTCAGAAGGTAAAGGACGTTGCTCCCATCGTTGCGGGCTCTGCCGCTTCTTATGCGGACTTCGTAGCCGCTGCAAGCGGTGCGTGGGAGGTCAAGGAAGGCTATTATCCCATGATCACCCTGTTCCGTGACGCCGCCGTGGCTCCCGCTTCGGGCGGAAGCGCGGAAGCCTTTGTGAAAACGGCGCTGGAAGGGCTGTTCATCAGCAACTATTTGAAGGAGGAGCAGGTTCTTTCTTTGGTGAAGGACACCTTGGGTGACACCTTTACCGTCGATTCCTGCAAGCTGGAGCTGACCAAAGCCACCGCCGCGCAGAAGGGATCCTTTAAGATCACCGTAACCTTCGGCGACGGAACCAAGAAATATACGGCAGTTCACGAGGGGACCTTCGCTCTGCCCACCATCGAATATGTCTTTTCCACCGAGCTTGTGGGACGCGCCGACGGAACCATCACCGTCACCGATCCTGCCTACAACGTAAATAAGTCCTACGCCCTCTATTGGGGCACCGCAGACGGTCCTCTGGAAGGCTATACCTATCTTGCAAAATCCAAGCTTCTTCCCAAGAACGGCGGCATCCTGACCTACACCGTTCCCGATCTGGTGATCATTCCCGAGAAGGCGACCCACCTGTGGCTGACGGTCAACGACGCCTTGGTCTGCAGCTATGAGCTTCCCGCATCCCATACGCTGAAGATGGGCGAGCTTGTTTATTCCTACGGTCTGTTCTCGGACCTTCACTTCGGCGAAGCCATCGTTCCCGCAACCTTTACCTCTGCCATGAACCTCTTCGCCTCCGCCTCTGCGGTATTTGCCGTTTCCACCGGTGACTTCACCGACGGCGGTACCGCCGCCAACTGGAGTGCCTTCACCTCGGCTTACAACGCAGGCGGCTGGAAGCTTCCCATCTGGTCCTGCCTTGGCAACCACGATATTCTGAAATGGAATATTTCCGATGCCATTACTCCTTCCGCCGCTCTGAAAAATGCTCAGACGGCGCTGAAGACCTTCGTCAACGAAGCCTTTGTCAAGGACGAGAACAACAATTCCTATAAGGTCGTCCGCTCCGAGGAATACCCCGACTACGACTATACCGTGAAGTACGGCGACGATCTGTTCGTCTATATGAGCATCGGCGCTCTGAAAAACGACAGCGACAAGAACTACGATCAGCACCTTGCCAAGGAGCAGCTGACCTGGCTGGAAGGGGTTCTGAACGATTATTATAACACGGAATCGGTTTACGGTCACGTCTATCTGGTCTTCCATTATTACACCATGGAGAGCGGCTTCGGTATGTATCAGAACGGAGCCACCAGCGGAACCGAATGGAGCCGCGATAACGGCTACATGACCCCCGGCTACAACTCCTCCGAGGAGCTGTTCAAGATCCTGTCCAAGCATTCCAACGTGATCCACTTCAGCGGACACTCTCACCGTGTCTTTGAGAAGGATAACAACCTGAGCGTGACCCAGAAGTATTATCGCATCGATAATCAGGGCAACTACCGCATGGTCAATAAGCCTCTCGGCTACACCGCCGTTCATCTTCCCGCCCTCAGCGTCAGCAAGGAAGGCTATCTGGTTTCGGTCTATTCCGACGGCGTGCTTCTGACGGGCTACAATTTCGGCGATAACAGCATCGTTCCCAACGCCACCTTCTTCGTCGCCAACGATAACGAGAAAACGCAGCTGCGTGTCAACGAATCTCTGGGCGAGGTCCAGTTCGTTCGCGGATTTGGAGCATGGAATTCTCTCATCTCCGAGGATGCCTTGAAGACTGCCGACGGCAAGACGGTCGAGCTGCAGGCAGGGGAGACCCACCTGCAATGGAAGTATTCCGACGGTACCGATTGGACTGACCTGGTAGCCCTTGCCGATCTGGTCAACGCCGAGGGCGTTGCCGCAGAGCTGCAGATCGCAAACGGTCATTTCCAACTGCGCTACGGTACCTCGGATTGGAAGGATCTTGCCGAGCTGAGCAATTCTTCTACCAACACCGATCAGCCTCAGGATACCGCTACCGACAGCAACACCTCCACCGATGAGACCCCCGCAGGATCCAACACCGTTGTGATCGTTGCCATCATTGCGCTGGTGGTCGTCGCCGTTGCCGCACCGGTCGTCATCCTTCTGT
This sequence comes from Clostridia bacterium, assembly GCA_017424085.1. Taxonomy (GTDB): domain Bacteria; phylum Bacillota; class Clostridia; order Oscillospirales; family UBA644; genus RGIG995. Next base: position 323 of record JAFPBP010000161.1, on the reverse strand, counting down.
TGAAGAAGCGCCGCGCGTGAATGTCGCAAACCGAAACGGATTAAACTGAAGTAAAAAAATGCCGCTCCGTTGTGAGAAAAACCTCATAACGGAGCGGTTTTTTGTTCTTTAGTGGGTCATTTTTTCCTGCTTGACCTTTTTGTCGATCACGTGGCGGGATGCCAGTTCGTCGTGGATGTCCTCCAGAGAGATTCCCATTTCGATCATGAGCACCATCACGTGGTAGGTCAGGTCTGCGATCTCGTAGATCGTTTCTTTCTTGTCGTCTGCTTTGCCCGCGATGATTACCTCGGTGCATTCCTCGCCCACCTTCTTCAGGATCT
>JAFPBP010000160.1 GCA_017424085.1 Clostridia bacterium | reverse complement strand
TGGGGTTACCCGTGATCATACATGATCGGGAGGCTCATAAGGAATGCTTTGACGCCGTCTCCCGCTTCGGGGTACGGGGCGTATTCCATTGCTATTCCTCGTCGGCGGAGATGGCGATGGAATTGGTAAAGATCGGGTTCTACTGCTCCTTTACGGGGGTCGTCACCTATCAGGGTGCCCGCCGTGCCCTGCTGGCGATCGAGCGTCTCCCCATGGAGCGGATCCTGATCGAGACCGATTCCCCTTATCTTGCCCCCGTCCCCTTGCAGAAGCAACGCAACGACCCCCGCAACGTCATCGCCGTAGCGCAGGTCATCTCCCGTATCAAGGGGATCCCCGTAGACGACGTGATCCGCATTACGGCGGAAAATGCGGCACGCCTGTTCCGTATTGAGTTGTGACGCTCGTGTGACGGAACTGCTTCAAAAGAAGAAACTTTCTTAATTCCCTTGAAAAGAAATGTCATTTTTCCGAATTTTCGGAGTGTACCCCTTGCATTTTCGCATATAATATGGTATAATAGTCAAGAAGAGCGGACGGAAATCCGCTCTTCAAGTTTTGTATGGAGATTTTTCTCCCGAAAGGATGAAACGAATGGCAGTTGCAGACGTTGTGCGCCCCCTTGTTCAGCCCATCACCGATGAAAACAGTCTGATCCTGTGGGACGTGGAATTTGTGAAAGAAGGGTCCGAATGGTTTCTCCGAGTCTATATTGATCGGGAAAACGGCGGTATCGGCATTGAGGACTGCGAGACCGTGTCCCGTGCTTTGGATCCCCTGTTGGACGAAGCCGATCCCATTCCTCAAAGCTACCATCTGGAGGTTTGCTCTGCCGGTCTGATTCGCGATCTGAAGACCGAGGAGCATATCCGTCGGTTTTTGGGGCGGGAAGCAGAGGTTCGTCTTTATAAGGGGCAGGGAGACCTTCCCAAAAAGTTTAAGGCGCTTCTGACCGACGTGTCCGCCGAGGCGTTGACCGTAACGGTGGGGGAGACTACGGTTTCTCTCAACCGCAAGGATATTTCGAAAATAACAATTGATTTGATATAACGGAGGTAGATCACAAAAATGAACGAAGAATTTTACAGAGCGCTCGATGCGCTCCAGCAGGAAAAGGGAATTCCCCAGAAGTACATGCTCGAAAAGATCCGTGCCGCCATTGCTTCTGCCGTGAAGCGTGACCGCAACGTTCCCGCCGAAAACGTGGACGTGGTCTTTGACGAGGAAAAGAAAACCATCAGCGTATTCATCAAGCGCCTTGTGGTGGAAGAGGTTCAGGATCCCTCCGTTGAGATCTCTCCCGAGGAGGCTCAGCAGATCTCTGCTCAGTATCATCTGGGCGACTACGTGCGCGACGAGGTCGATCCCGCCACTGTGGGACGTATTGCCGCAAAGGTCGGAAAGAACGTCATCGTTCAGGGCATCAACGAGGCGGTCAACGGCACTCTGATCAACGAATTCGAGGGTCAGAAGGGCTGCATCGTGACCGGCACCGTGGATCGCGTGGATGAATTCAACCGCGTGGTTTATCTGAATATCAACGGTTATTCCTTGCCCCTCAACCTGCGGGATCAGATCCCCGGAGAAACCTTCCGTGACGGCGATCACGTCAAGGTCTGCGTTTCCGACATCCGTCGCAACGCCAAGAGCCAGGAGGTCGTTCTGTCCCGCACCAATGCGGAATTCCTTCGCCGCCTGTTCCAGGTTGAGATCCC
>JAFPBP010000159.1 GCA_017424085.1 Clostridia bacterium | reverse complement strand
GTGTAGAAACTGACAAGCATTCATCAATAGTGAACTTAACGTATGAACGAATACTTCCTGCCAAACGGTCCTCAACAATAAGTGAACTTCTTTCAAGTGCGGAACGAAGTTCGCTTGCGTTTAATTCAATACTTAAACTATGTGATGTTGGTAAAATTCTTGTGTAATCAATATAATCAGAGTCAATAGTCTTTGAGAAAAATACAAATGTGCCAATCTTGAAAATAATATATCTTCTTGAAAGCATTCTTATTTCTATTTCGTCCTCTGTATCCTTAACCATCTTTAAAATTTCAAGCAGAGTTTTATTGAGGATTTTGCGAGAGAGCAGAATGCTGAAACTGAGCCGCACCCCGATATGGATGGAGCATTCATTTTGGCGTCAGGGAAGGTCAATGATCTGATAAGGAACGCTCTCCCCTTCGCACATAGCGGGAAGGGTGAGATAGCGGATGCCATCCACGATGTTTTCGCCGCCCTTGTGATAATGCCCCTGGAGCACCAGGATCACCTTACCACTGTTGGCAATAACACGGCGCACGTCCTCTGCATTTTTGACGATATGACGCTGTTCCAGATTGGGATCCAGATTTTCGTGGATCAAGACAACGCAGGGCGCAGTCGCAGAGCGCAATTGGCGGTACAGATAGTCAATCTGCTCGGGAGGAAGGTTGGAGTCGGTCCATTTCACGCCACCCACGTCGAAGCGCTGCATATCAGAGCGGTAATTTCCGTCCAAAAAGATGCAACGACAGGTGGCGGTATCCACGGTATAGGGAGGCATGGGCAAACCGATTTCTCGAGATAACTCCTCGCCGGAGAGCATGTGATAATCGTGATTCCCGGGGGTAAAATAAAAGGGAATGTCGTAGGATCGGATCAGCGCCATGACTTCTTGGAAATAGCCGAGAACTGTTTCATGAGTGTCGTCCTCGTGATTATGATCGGTCAGATCTCCGAGGCAGACGCAAAAATCAACCTTTGCCTCAACGAAGGCATCCATGGCGGTTCGGATCTTATTCAAGGAAAGATTGGGGCGACGGGTCTTGCAGAGGAGATCCGCTTTACAATAATGCGGGTCGGTAAACACTCCGATCTTCACCTTACGTCTCCCCTTTCTTTGCATGGAAATATTATAACAAATTTCCGTTGATTTGTCAAGAGAGTTTTTAACGTTTCCGATACAAAAGTACGGAAAAAGCCGCAGTTGTATCCAATTCGTTCAGTGCGTTGAGCTTTGCCATATCCGACGGAGACGTTTTGCGGGCATAGGGGGTCATGGAGAACAAATTGCAAATGGTTTCATTGTCGGTAAGATGCAGCGTATAGCGAACGACCGTATCCGAAATCAGCTCAAAAGCATCCGACTGAGGAGGCGTGACCTCGTTTTCATAGACCGATTCATAAACGGCGCTCTTCAGCTCCAAAAGATGATCCTCCCGCGGAACGATCTTCAAAAGATAACCTTTGGGCGCAAGAATACGTGCAAATTCATCCATGCAATCGGGGGCAAATACATTCAGGATCAACTCTGCCCATTCGTCGGGCAGGGGAATGTGATACAGGCTTGCCACGGCAAATTCCGCAGGAAACGGACGCTTTGCCGCCGCAGTCAAGGCATCGCGGGAAATGTCAACCCCAACAGTTTCGGGGGAAAATCCCTTGGAAACCAAGGCGTTATGAAGCTCCTGGGTATACCAGCCCTCACCACAGCCCGTATCTGCAATTTTCGGAGCGTCTGAAACACAGGTCAACGCGGTCTCTACGATCTGATCCAATAGAGGGCGATAGTGCCCCGCCGACAAAAACGCCGTACGGGCGCGCACCATGGGGCGGTCGTCTCCGTGAAGTCTTCCCTGCTGAGACATGAGAAGATTCACGTAGCCGCTTTTGGCGTAATCATAGCAATGCTTATTTTCGCAACGAAGGCTTTTTCCGTCCTTCTGCAATTGCCCGCCGCAGACGGGACAACAAAATGCGCTTTTATTATCGATCATACTTCCTCCAAGGGGATGGGATGATAATCCAAATTTCGAAACAGAACGGGCGTGGTATTGGGAAGACAGAGACTCATTACGTTGCCGACATCAGCCTCGCCCTTTAAGTACAACTGCAACGCCGCGGAAACGCCTCCGTGCGCCACAACAAGAACCGTACCGTTGGGATGCTTTACCTTAATCTCCTCCACAAACTCTCCGACACGCCCGATCAAGTCCTCTATGGTCTCGCCATCGGGAACAGGCTCCACACCGAACTGCCAGCAGTCACGAAATCGCGTACCGTATTCTGACGGAACCATTCCTTCAATCTCTCCAAAGCACCATTCCATTAAGCGATCGTCGGGGATAGCATCGGCTTGCGGATACGCAAGCTGAGCCGTTTGACGTGCCCGCTGAAGTGAGGAGCAATAAACAGCATCGAAACGGCAGTTTTTCAGAACCTCTCCTGCTCGTTTTGCCCCGAGGATCCCTTCGGGCGCCAAGGGAATATCGGATTGTCCCTGCAGGCGGTTCTCTTTATTCCATTCCGTCACACCGTGACGCAAAAACACAATGTCCATACTTTCTCCTCAGTGGGCAAACTGACTATGGTACAATTCAGCGTAGAATCCGTTTTTCGCCAGCAGATCCTCGTGCGTTCCTTGCTCAACAACCTGTCCGCTCTTCATAACCAGAATGCGGTCGGCTTCGCGAATGGTGGAAAGACGGTGCGCAACGATGAAGGAGGTTCGGCCCTGCATCATGCGGTTGAACGCCTTCTGGATACGATGCTCGGTGCGGGTATCGATAGAAGAGGTTGCTTCGTCCAGAATCAGCATGGGAGGCAGGCAGAGCATGACGCGGGTAACGCAAAGCAGCTGCTTCTGTCCCTGAGACAGGCTTCCGCCGTCTTCCCCAATCTTGGTCTGATACCCTTCGGGCAGACGCATGATAAAGCTGTGCGCGTGAGATGCCTTGGCGGCGGCGATCACCTCGTCGTCGGTGGCATCGGGGCGCCCCATGACGATATTATCCCGAATGGTGCCCGATTTCAACCAGATCTCCTGCAAAACCATACCGTAATTTTTCCGCAATGCTTGACGGGACATTGCCTTCACGTCCACACCCTCGATGCAGATTTCGCCCGAATTGGGATCATAAAAGCGCATAAGAAGATTGATCACCGTGGTTTTTCCGCAGCCCGTGGGACCGACGATTGCAATGCGCTGTCCCGCAGAAACCGCAAGGGAAAGGTCCTCGATGAGCTTTTGGTCGGGACGGTAGGAGAAGGAAACGTTTTTCAGTTCCACGTTGCCATCCACATGCTCGGGTGCGGCATCGGGAATCGGATCGGGAGATTCGGCAGGCTCGTCGATCAGCGCAAAAACACGACCTCCGCAGGCAAGAGCGTTCTGAAGTTCGGTCATAACACCCGAGATCTCATTGAAGGGCTTGGTATATTGATTTGCATAACTCAAAAAACTGGACAAAAGCCCCACCGAGAGTCCGCCCGAGATGACCGAAAACGCACCTGCAAGACCGACACCCGCATAAACGAGACTGTTAACGAAGCGAGTACAGGGGTTGACCAAGGACGAGTAAAAAATTGCCTTCAGAGAGCAGGAGCGCAGGCGCTCGTTCACGTCAAGGAACCGCTCTTCGGCGCGGGACTCGTAAGCAAACGCCTGAACGATCTTCTGTTGACCGATCATTTCATCGATCAACGCGGTCTGCTCCCCACGGGTGGTGGATTGAACACGGAACATGGAATAGGTCCGCTTTGCGATGAACGAAGCAACGAAGAGGGATACGGGGGTAACGAGGATAACAACCAATGCGATCCTAAAATCAAGAACCAACATAATCACAAGAGTTCCGATGATG
>JAFPBP010000158.1 GCA_017424085.1 Clostridia bacterium | reverse complement strand
CGTGCCCATAATGAATTGCCCTAAATGGCATGAATTGGCTTGCGCCGTGAATTGAACTTCGTTCATGAATTGCCTTCGGCATGATAAAGCATAGCAATTCAATTCATGAAAACAAAGTTTTCAAATCATGAAGCCGTCAGGATTCAATTCATGACGCAAAGCGTCAATTCATTACTATCTGGAGAAAATTGTCTGAAGCAACGCAAAAGCACTTATGACAAACGATTTATTCGTTATCATAAGTGCTTTTTGTTAAAACTTCGTTATGGAGCTCACGCTAATAGTACGCGCGCGTTTTTCACACGAATCAATCCTCGTCCAGAGCGATCACGTCACGGAAGGTCTCGCGGCGGACGGCAACCGTCTCGCTATTCTTTTCCGCAGAGATCAGAAGGACGGGAGGACGGGGGATGCGATTATAATTGGACGCCATGGAATAGTTGTAGGCGCCCGTGGTGGCAACGGCGAGAATATCGCCTCGGCAAACCGAAGAGGGCAGGGACACGTTTTCCTGAATGATGTCGCCGCTTTCGCAGCAGCGCCCCACCACGGAGCAGGAAAAATCATTGATTTGGTCCATTTTGCCCGCATTCATCACCGTATAGGACGAGCCGTAGAGGGCAAAGCGGGGGTTGTCGGTCATGCCGCCGTCCACGGAAACGTAATTTTTATATCCGGGGATCCGCTTCACGGTGCCCACCGTATACAAGGTCAGCCCCGCATCGGCAACGATGCTCCGCCCCGGCTCCATGCGGATGGCGGGGAGGGGGATCGACAGGGCTCGGCAGGTCTCCTTTACGAAGGCACCCACCAGCGCCACGTTGGCAGGGATATCGATGACGGGATCGGATTCCACGTAACGAACTCCGTAGCCGCCGCCCAGATCCAGAATACGGGCGGTATAGCCGAAACGGTCACGCATCTGAGCAATGAAGCCCAGCATGATCTCGGAGGCACGGAGAAAAACGTCGGAATCAAAGACCTGAGACCCCACGTGGCAATGGAAGCCCGCCAGATCCACGTTGGCAAGGGAAAGGGCGTGGCGAACCATGTCCTCCGCTTGCCCCGTCTCGATGGCGGAGCCGAATTTGGAATCCACCTTTCCCGTGGCGACCGCCGCATAGGTATGGGGATCGATGCCGGGGGTCAGGCGAAGCAGGATCTTCTGACGAATACCGAAGCGAGCGGCAATGGCATTGACCGCGTCCACCTCTTCCCTGTTATCCGCAACGAAATAGCCGATGCCGTTTTCGATGGCGTATTCAATGTCAGCGTCGGTTTTGTTGTTGCTGTGGAAGTAGGCGTGCTCCATGGGGAAGCCTGCCCGCAAAGCGGTGGCGATTTCCCCACCCGAGACCACGTCCAGCCCCAAGCCCTCTTCCTTGATAATACGGATCAGCTTGGTAAAAGAGGCGGCTTTGCCCGCATACAGGGGCATCGCCTCGGGACCGAAGGCGTCGGCAAGGGCGGTGCGATAGGTGCGGCAGTTGGCGCGGATCTTGTCCTCATCCATGACGTAGAGAGGAGTTCCGTACCGTTCCGCCAGCTCCAGAGTATTCTTCCCGCCGAACTGCAGGATTCCGTCGCGGACGGTGAGATTATCACAGATCATAACGATTTCAACTCAATTCAAGAAATTACTTTACGAATTCGCGGTAGACCGCATCCAATGCCTTAGCGTAATGGGCGGCGTCGATTCCCACGATGATGTTCAGCTCGCTGGAGCCCTGATCGATCATGCGGACGTTGACCTTCGCCTCGGCAAGGGCACGGAAGACGCGGAATGCGGTACCCTCGGAGCGAACCATACCGCGACCCACAACGGCAAGAAGCGCAAGATCGTCGTGCACGGCAATGTGATCGGGATCCACAGCCTTTTTCAGAGCGGCAAGAACCGCATCCAGCTCAGGCTTGAGAGCGGCGGTTTCCACGACGACGGTCATGGTATCGATACCCGAGGGAAGATGCTCAAAGCTGATCTGATGCTCCTCTAGAACCTGAAGGACGCGGCGACCAAAGCCCTTCTGACCGTTCATGAGGGCTTTTTCGATATAGATGGCAGAGAAGCCGACCTTACCCGCAATGCCCGTGATCACGTGATTGGGAGCGGGAGCGTTTTCACCCGAGGAGAGGATCATGGTTCCGGGAGCCTCAGGGCAGTTGGTATTGCGGATGTTGATGGGAATACCTGCCTCGCGGACGGGGAAAATGGCTTCCTCGTGCATGACGCTGGCGCCCATGTAGGACAATTCCCGCAGCTCACGGTAGGTGATGCAGGGAATGGGCTCGGGGTTGGAGACCACGCGGGGGTCTGCCATGAGCATACCCGAAACGTCGGTCCAGTTTTCATAAAGATCCGCCTTGGCGGCGCGGGCAACGATGGAGCCAGAAATATCGGATCCGCCGCGGGAGAAGGTACGGATGGTTCCGTTGGGCATGGAGCCGTAGAAGCCGGGGATGACCGCTCTTCCCGCCTCGGAGAGAAGGACCTCCAGAGAGCTGTCGGTGCGGGCAAGGTCCAGAACACCTTCCTCGGTGAAGAAGATGCTGTCCTCGGCGTCCAGGAACGCGTAGCCCAGATATTCGGCAAGGATCATGGAGTTGAGGTATTCGCCGCGGGAGGCAACGTAGTCCCGTCCAGCACGGTTCTTAATGACCAGACGGATGGTGGCAAATTCGCTCTCCAGCGAAAGATTCAGCCCCAGATCCGCAATGATCTCACGGAAACGGGTCTCGATTTTGCCAAAGGGCTCATCAATGGGCTTCTTGGCACGGGCGAGCTGATAGCATTCCAGCAGCAGGTCGGTGACCTTCACGTCCTCGGGAAAACGCTTTCCGGGGGCGGAGGCAACGACGAAGCGGTTTGCGGGGTCTGCTTTCACAATGGCGGCAACCTTGCGGAACTGATCCGCATCGGCAAGAGACGAGCCGCCGAACTTCAAAACTTTCAACATAACGGTTTCTCCAAATTTATTCTTTGATCATTGATTTCATATTGTACAATCCCGCAGGCTTGTCCGCAAGGAAGGTTGCGGCGGCTACGGCGCCTTCCGCAAAGAGGGCACGGCTGTGCGCCTCGTGCTTGAGAGTGATGGTCTGGCTGTCAGTGGCAACGATAACCTCGTGAATGCCCACCACGTTTCCCATGCGAAGGGAATGGATCCCGATCTCTTCCTTGGTGCGCTTTGCCTGACCGTGACGCCCGAAGACGAAGGGAACCTTGCCCCGAACCTCACGCAGGGCCTCGGCGATGAGAAGCGCCGTTCCGCTTGGGGCGTCCAACTTGCGGTCGTGATGAGACTCGATGATCTCGATCTCCGCATCGGGCAGAGCGGCGGCGGTTTTCTTCGCCAGCTCCACCAAAAGAGCCACGCCCAAGGACATGTTTGCGGAATAGAACACGGGGATCTTGGTCGAAGCCTCGGCGATCAGAGCTTTTTCCTCTTCGGTGTGCCCCGTCGTAGCAAGGACCACGGGCAGGGATCGAGCGACGGCAAACTCCAGCAGAGGCGCCGTGGCGGAATGATGGGAAAAGTCAATAATGCAGTCACAATGCTCGGTCACCTGAGACAAGGATTCGTAGCAGACGGCATTTCCGTCGTAGCCGTTTTGGTCCACACCCACGGCAAGGGAGGTGCCACGGTATCCGGACAGGGTCAGAGAGGCAACCTCGTGCCCCATGCGACCGCCGATGCCGTGAATGAGAATTTCGCAGGACATCTTCCCTACTCCTTTCAGACCTTCAAGCCCTGCTCCCGCATGAGCGCCAGAAGGGCTGCTTCGTGGTCGGCTTCCATGGGAGTCAGAGGCAGGCGCAGGTAATTTTCACCGAAGCCCATTGCCGCCATCGCCGCCTTGACGGGGATGGGGTTGACCTCGCTGAACAGAGCGTTGATGAGGGGCAGCAGATCCAGCTGAAGATCCCGCGCGGTGGCAACGTCGCCGCGGAAGAAGGAATCGCAGATCTCCACGGTCTTGCGGGGAAGAACGTTGGACAGAACCGAAATAACGCCCTTACCGCCCAGAGACAGAACGGGGACGATCTGATCGTCGTTGCCCGAATAGAGATCCATCTTATCGCGAACCAAGGCGGCGATCTCGGCGATCTGGGAAATATTTCCGCTTGCCTCCTTCAAGCCGCAGATGTTGGGATGCTCCGCCAGAGCGGCGCAGGTCTTGGGCAGAAGATTGCAGCCCGTGCGGGAAGGAACGTTATACAGGATCAGAGGCTTGGTAGAAGCGTCGGCAATGTCGGTAAAGGAACGGATGAGTCCGTTCTGGGTGGCTTTATTATAATAGGGAGTGACGACCAGCATGGCGTCACATCCGACCCGGCAGGCATACTTGGTCAGATCCACGGCGTAGGCAATATCGTTGGAGCCCGTGCCGGCAATGACGGGAACTCTGCCCGCCACCTGCTCGGCGGCAAACTTCAAAACGGCGCGATGCTCCTCGTCGGTCAGAGTGGAGCCTTCCCCCGTGGTGCCCGCGATGACGAGGGCGTTGACCCCCTCGGCGATCTGCCAATCCAAAAGACGGGCAAAGGTCTCGTAATCGACCCCTGCGGGGGTCATGGGAGTGACGATGGCGGTGGCAACGCCTTGGAATACGGTTTGGTTCATAGCGAGAACTCCTTTTCAAATAAATAAAAAAATGACAGTTTGCGCAAGCACGGCAAACTATCACAAAACAAGGCGGCGGTCACCCGCACCGTTCAATTGCTGTTTTTCGATAGCCCTCCGCATTGCTGCGACAACAACGGAGCTCTTATTCCCCGTTGCCAGATCGACCCTGTTCCGCGAGCCGTCTTCGGCGTCCGCCCCTTTCCTTCGCCGCTCCGGAAAAGCGTTTGATCGCGAAGTACTGATGACGCAACGCGCCTCTACCATATTGATTCTACAATTATATCACATTTTTCGCCCCTTGTCAAGGGGTTGAGCGAAAAAAGAGGAGGTTTTGATAAATTTCCGCGCAAAAAATCTCGCACCATAAAAAATTGAACATTTTGTAAAATCCGTTGACAAAGAGACAAAGTTGTGGTATAATATCCGAGGTCTCAAAAAGAGACAGACAATTCATTGGGGAATTGTGTAAAGGTAGCACGACAGACTCTGACTCTGTTTGTTGGGGTTCGAATCCCTATTCCCCAGCCAAAAAATCCATCGCTTTTGCGATGGATTTTTTTATCCAAGCCGCAGGCTTGGTATATCATCACGACGCAGTCGTGGATATCATCAAGGGCGCAGAGCGCCCTTGTATCTCATCACGCGCCAGCGTGCATCTACCTGCGGCTTGATGATATACAAAACTGCGTTTTGATGATATGCAATTCCTTTGGAATTGATGATACACACGCCTTCGGCGTGATTCATAACAATTTATACGCAAAGAAGCGGAGTGAACGAACGTGTTTCGGGAGTTGACGAGAAAGAATCAGAGGCTGTCCGAGGAGGAGTGCGCAGAGCTGCTGAAGAACGAGCGGCGGGGCGTGCTGTCGGTCCACGGGGAGGACGGGTACCCCTACGGGATGCCCATGAATCATTGGTACGACGAGGAAAGCGGAAAAATCTATTTCCATTGCGGGAAAACGGGGCACCGATCGGATGCGCTGAAACGAAACGGCAAGGTCTCCTTCTGCGTTTACGACAAGGGCGTTCAACGGGACGGACAATGGCCCCTGCACGTGAAGAGCGTGATCGTCTTCGGCACGATAAAAACCGTGGAGGATGAGGACAGGATCGCGGAGATCACCACCAAGCTGAGCCTCAAATTCACGCAGGACGAGGCGTATATCAAGGATGAGATCAAAAAGCACCTGCACCGAACGATGCTGCTGGAGCTGACGCCCGAGCAGATCTGCGGAAAATCGGTGGAGGAATCGTAACAGAACAGAAAGCCGTTTGCGAAGGCGTT
>JAFPBP010000157.1 GCA_017424085.1 Clostridia bacterium | reverse complement strand
GGAGACTTCGATCAGCTGGTCTCGTCAGCAATCCGGCGATGTCAGCGAGAATATGGAGGCAATAACAGTTCCCACACTTGGGTAATGCCGTATTCTTCATCCTTCTTTCGAAAGCGCATCTGGATCGGTATGATCTTCGGCGTGATCGCCGTTGCCGTGATCAATCTGTAACATTATTTTGAGGAGCATGTTTATGGATCGGAAGGAAATTCGCAAAATCTGGATGAAATATGCCGAAGAGGATCGGGAGCTTCTGACCTCCCGTGTGGAGCGGGACATTGAAACCCATCGGAAGGGGTACTGCAAGGTCCGCGTTCTTCTGAAGGACGGAACACCTCTTCGGAACGGATCGGTGAAGGTGACGCAAAAGACTCACGATTTTCAGTACGGCGCAAACATTTTTATGCTGGACGAATTCCCCGACGAGAAGCTGAATCTCCGTTATCGTGAGGAATTCAAGCGGTATTTCAATCTGGCGACGGTTCCCTTCTATTGGAAGGATCTGGAGCCCGAGCAGGGGAATCCCCGCTTTGCCAAGGACAGCAAGAAGATCTACCGCCGTCCCGCTCCCGAGCTTTGCGTGGAATATTGCGAGGAAAGCGGCATCGGTGCAAAGCTACATTGCCTGATCTACGACGCATTTTTGCCTGCCTGGTTACCCAAGGATGATATGAAAGCCATGGAGCGTCGGTATGAGGAGCGCATCCGTCAGATCGCCGAGCGCTATTCGGGGCGGCTGACCGAGGTGGAGGTTATCAATGAAATGCTTCTGGAGCGCCGCTGGTCGGGGCAGGGCGTGATCTATCAAAAGCGGGATCTGATTCCCTGGGCGTTCGAGCTTGCCCGCAAATATTTCCCGCATATGCCCTTGGTGATCAACGAGGCGAACGTTCTGGTCTCTCTTTCGGAGGAGGATTATCGACATCCCTATTTTATGCTGCTGGAAAACGCTCTCATGTCAGGCGCTACGATAGATAAGATCGGAATTCAGCATCATTGCTTCACCGGATCTAAGGCGGTCACCCCCGAGATGTACGAGGCAGAAGTGATGGCGGGGTCTCAGATGTTCCGTCCCTCGGTATTGCTTCGCGGGCTGGACTATCTTGCAGAGTTTGGGCTTCCTTTGGAGCTGACCGAAATCACCGTTCCCACCTTCGGGGAGACCGAGGAGGACGAAAAACTGCAGGCGGATCTTTTGGACCTCCTTTATTCCGTGGCGTTCAGCCATCCCGCCATGGAGACGATCGTTTATTGGAATTTGCCCGACAGCTATGCTTACGCTCATCCCAGCGGTCGATCCGACGAGAACCGTTGCCGCGGCGGTCTGTTCCGCAAGGATATGACGCCCAAGCAATCCGCCCTCCGTCTGCGGGAGATGTTCCAATCCCGCTGGCATACCGATCTCACGCTGACCACCGACAAGGACGGTTACGTGGAGTTTCGCGGGTTCTACGGGGATTACGTGCTCTCCGCCCACGGGGAAGAGGGCTCCTTTGGGATCCATAAGCACGAGAATAACGCCACCGTGATTCAACTGTAACAATGAAAATAAAAAAACAGAGAAGATTCGCTCTTCTCTGTTTTTTCATTTGGTTCATCGTCTCTTGGGATTCTCGCTTTGACCGAGTAAGTAGTCCACCGAAACATTATAGAAGTTGGACAGGCGGATCAGCACGTCGGTGGGAATGTCCCGGGAGCCCAACTCGTAACGAGAATAGCAAACCTGGGAGCAGCTGAGGATCTGGGCGATGTCTGTTTGTGTGAGATCATGGTCTTCCCGAAGATCTCTGATCTTTTGGTACTGCATGGCGGCACTCCTGTTGTGTGATTGATTTCCGTATGTTGTGTCATGCAGTGAATGCAGGAAGATCTGCATTCCTGCGTGGGAACATTATAGCATACTTTTTCCGAAAATGTGTTAAAATAAACCGAAATGGTATAAAACTTTTTGTGAAAACCCCGTGAAACAGGCAAAAAACGGGACAGAGGTGCTTTTTTCTCCGTCCCGTTCAAACATTCCGTTGCGGTTTGTGATAATTTCATTTCGTGTCGATTTCAGCGCTTCAGCAGGGCTTCGATGGGGGTGGGGAGGGGTGCTTCGGAGATCACGTCGTCGATGTCCGCTACGCTTCCCATGTTATAAAAATAGGTTTTTCCGATCTTTCCTCCGTCGCAGAGCAGGATCTTTTTCTTGCAGACCGAGAACATGACCTTCCGCAGATCCGCCTCCTCCACCGCCCGATCGGTCATCTGTCCTTCGTTTGTCAGCCCGTGGCAGGAGAAGAAGAGCACGTCCGCGTTGATGTTTTTCACGAAGCTTGCCGCCGCGTCGCCCACGTAGGAGAAGGAATGGATCCTCATCTGCCCGCCCGTGCAATAGGTTCGGATATTTGCCTCCGCCAACGCCACGGCGGTTTTGGCTCCGCTGGTAATGACGATCAGATCCTTGAATTTTGCCAGATACGGCACCATGTGATAGGCGCTGGTGGAGCCGTCCAGCATGACCACCATGCCGTCGGAGACGTATTTTGCGGCGCGGCGTCCGATCTCCGCCTTCACGTTGCTCTTTTCGTTCTCTCGCAGAAGGAAGGGGATCTCCCGATCCGCCGCTCCGAAGCTCAACACGGCGCCCCCGTAGACCTTTGTGATCATGCCCCGACGCTCCAGCTCGGTGAAGTCCCGACGCACCGTGGGCTCGCTGACGTACAAAAGCTGCGCCAGCTCCGCCACCGTCACGTGGGGATCCTCCTTCAGGTATTCCAGAATCTTCCGTTGTCTCTCTTCGATCAGCATAAAGGCTCCTTTGCATCGCCGTAAAATGACGATTGTTGATTGTTTTGACATTTTTGTGTGATTATTTATAAATTTTTGCGGCGGGAATTGACTTTTTGCTCAATTTGTGATTAAATGAAGGGGTAAACCTATTATAATACAAAAAACGCGATTTGTCAACCGATTTCATCGCGGTTCAGGAGGATTTTTTATGAAAACCAAAGCCGTGCGTCTTTACGGTGTCATGGATCTTCGTCTGGAGGAGTTCGAGCTCCCTGCCATTTCCGAGGACGAGGTTCTGCTCCGTGTGGTGACCGATTCCCTGTGTGCTTCCACCTATAAGGCGGTCAAGCAGGGAAGCAAGCATAAGCGGGTTCCCGAAACGGTATCCGAGACCCCCATCATCGTGGGGCACGAAATGAGCGGTGAGATCGTTCAGGTGGGTGCCGCGCTGCAGGATCGCTGGTCCGTGGGGCAGAAGATCGTCATTCAGCCCGCGCTGAAGCTGGAATCGGGCTACGATCCCGGTTATTCCTATCCCTACATCGGCGGTGCTGCCACCTATGCCGTGGTTCCCAAGATCGTTCTGGAGCGGAACTGCATGATCCCCTACGAGGGGGATGCCTATTTCAAGGGCTCTCTCTGCGAATCCCTTGCCTGCGTGATCCGCGGCTATAAGGGCTTCTATCATACCGATTACAGCAATTACGTCCGTACCGACGGTGCCAAGGTAGGCGGTAAGCTTGCCATTCTTGGTGGTGCAGGTCCCATGGGCTTGGGTGCCGTGGATCTTGCCTGCGGCTACGCCGGTCTGTCTCAGGTGGTTGTCACCGATCTGAATGAGGACCGTCTGGACTACGCCCGCAGCAAGTGCAAGCCCGAGGAAGCTGCGAAATGCGGCTGTGAGCTGATCTATCTGAACACCTCCGAAACCGAGGACCCCGTTGCGAAGCTTCTGGAGATCTCCGACGGCGGCTTTGACGACGTATTCGTTATGGTTCCCGTGCCCGCTCTCTTCACCATGGCGGAGAAGATCTGCCGTGAGGACGGCTGCGTGAACTTCTTTGCAGGTCCTCCCATCCACGATATGCCCGGCACTCTGAACCTGTATCGGGTCCATTACGACGGCATCCACGTGGTCGGTACTGCCGGAAGCATTCCCCAGGATATGGTGGACATCATCGATCTGATCGAGAAGGATAAGATCCATCCCGGTGCGGTGGTCTCCCACATCCTCGGTCTGAACGCATATATCGATACCCTTCTTGCCATGGAGCATCCCAACGGCGCGAAGAAGGTCTGCTACAACGGTCTGGATATTCCCCTCATCGCCGTGGACGAACTGGATCAGTGGGCTGACAAGGATCCCATGTACGGGGAGCTTGCCGCCATCGTGAAGCGCAACGGCGGGCTCTGGTGCACCGAGGCGGAGGAATATCTGCTGGCGCACGCTCCCAAGATCTGAGGTGCAAGGCATGAAGATCATTACCCTGACGCTGAACCCCGCCATTGACGTTCATTGTCATACCCATTCCTTCCGTCCTTATAAGGAAAATCATTGCACCGTCACCGCGCGGGATTGCGGCGGCAAGGGAGTCAATATCTCCCGAGCCCTGCAGGACAACGGGGTGGAGAACCTTGCCTTTGCCGTGCTTGGGCAGGAGAACGGTGCGGACTTCCGCAACAGCCTGATCGCCGACGGCATGACCCTGCGCGAGGTCTTCGTTCCCGGTCGGATCCGTGAAAACATCACCCTGCATTGCGACGATTCCGATGAGACCCGCATCTCCTTCGAGGGATTTTCGGTCTCCTCCGAGCTGATCGGGCAGGTGCAGGAGGCTCTGGACGGTGAGATCTCCGAAGGCACCGTTGTCACCTTCACGGGAAGCAACCCCAAGGGGCTTTCCATGGGCGACGTAAAAGCCCTTCTGCGGAATTGGACTGCCAAGGGTGCGCGGATCGTCATCGATTCCCGTTCCTTCTCCCTTTCGGATCTGATCGATATGAAGCCTTGGCTCATCAAGCCCAATCAGGAGGAGATCTCCGCCTATCTGGGACGGGAGATCGACGGATTCGACGAGCTGTTCTCCGTGGCGAAGGATCTCCACGAGCAGGGGATCGAAAACGTGATGATCAGCCTGGGCGCTCAGGGAGCCCTTCTGGTCTGCTCCGAGGGTACCTTCGTTGCCCGTCCTCCCAAGGTAGACGCTCTGTCCACCATCGGTGCGGGCGATTCCTCCATTGCGGGATTCGTCTCGGTCGCCGATAAGCCCGCTTCCACGCGGCTTCGTACCGCCGTGGCTTTCGGCACCGCCGCCTGTCTGACCCCCGGAACCCGTCCGCCCCGTCCCGAAGACGTGGCTTCGATCCTGGATCGGATCACGATGGAATGAAATAATAAATATGAAAAGGCAGAGAATGTTTTTTGCATTCTCTGCCTCGTTTTATCGGTTGACGTTTTTGCGGTATTGGGCGGGGGAGGTGCCGTAGAATCTGCGGAAGGTCTTGATGAAATAGCTCAGATCGTTGAACCCGCATTCCAGCGCGATCTCGGTCACCGAGGCGTCGTTTCCTCGCAGGGCTTCCGCCGCTCGCTCCACCCGATATTCGGTCAGATATTGAATGGGGGTCTTTCCTGTGACTGTCTTGAAATATTCCCCGAAATAATTCTCGCTCAGCCCTGCCGCCGCCGCAAGGTCGCTCAGCCCGACGGGCTCGGGGTAATGCTCCTGCAGGTACAGAACTGCGTTTTCAAAGGGGATCAGCCGTTGCTTTCGGTCGGGAGTGACGATCTCGGGTTGGTCGCTTTTGTAGATCAGACGGTTGATCCCGTCGAAGCTTGCCGCCAGCGCCTCGGTCTCAAAGCCGGGGGCACGGGTCTGCAGACAAGCGGTCAGACGGTTCAGGGCGTCGTCTTTGTCGGTATCGTAGATGGCGACCCTCGACAGGAATTTCTTGACCGCCTTTCCCGCACTTCCCCGCAGGGGGGATTGCAGAATCGACGGATCGAAGACTACGCATTCGTATATGCAACGGTCGGGAATTCCGCTGTGCACCGTTCCCGGCGGGATCAGAACCACCTGCCCCCGCCGCAGGGTCTTACAGACACCGTCCAACGTCAGACGGATCTCCCCCTCCCGCACGATGAGCCATTCCGCCTCGGGGTGCCAATGGTGGATCATGTGATAGCGGGGATGGGACTTGTCCACCCGATAATACGCCATGGGGAATTCGTCCGTGGTATGGGATACCGTTTCGCGGCAGAGGTGAAAAATCATACCGTGCCCTCCCGATTCCTTAAAAATTTATGTTCCTTGGGGGAAACCTTGCGGAAAACAGAAAAAAAACCGTATATCGTTATACTTTTCTCTTATTATAACACAAGACTTTTTGTTTTGCAAGAGGTATAATTAAAATAAAGAAAAAAATTTACTCGGAGGTACTTTGTTATGGCAAACAATCGTTACATCGGCGAATACCCCGTCATCGGTATCCGTCCCACCATCGACGGTCGCCGCGGACCCTTGAAGGTTCGAGAGGGACTGGAGGGGCAGACCATGGCAATGGCAAACGCCGCCAAGAAGCTGTTTGAGGAAAATATCCGTTATTCCAACGGCGAGCCCGTGAAGGTCATCATTGCCGACACCACCATCGGTCGCGTGGCAGAGGCTGCCGCCTGCGCAGAGAAATTCAAGCGCAACGGAGTGGATATCACCCTTACCGTGACTCCCTGCTGGTGCTACGGCTCCGAGACCATGGATATGGACCCCAACACCATCAAGGGCGTCTGGGGCTTTAACGGAACCGAGCGCCCCGGGGCGGTGTACCTTGCTTCGGTTCTTGCAACGCACGCACAGAAGGGTTTGCCCGCCTTTGGAATTTACGGTCACGAGGTCCAGAATCTGGACGAGGTGACCGAGATCCCCGACGACGTTCGGGAAAAGCTGCTGCGCTTCGGTCGTGCCGCCGTGGCGGTGGCTTCCATGCGGGGCAAGAGCTATCTTCAGATC
>JAFPBP010000017.1 GCA_017424085.1 Clostridia bacterium | reverse complement strand
AGTGACTTAACGCGGGTCAATCCCCTCAGTCACGGCGTACCGCCGTGCCAGCTCCCCTTACTAATGGGAGCCTCCCGTCTGTGCGCCAACGGTCTTTCTTGCGTCGTTCAGAAAATGCGCTTTTGACGGTTGAAAGTAAGTTTTGCGCCATGATTTACCCCTTCCACCAAACGCAAAGCGTTTGGTCCCCCTTCCCCTCCAAGAGGGGCAGGCTTGCGCTTGTGCATCGCTCATTCTTATTTTTGCTATCCAAGAGATGCTCTTGAACGATGCAAAATAGAAAGTTCGTGCACAAAGAGAAAATAGCCACCCTCGGCGGAAGGATTCCGCCGACGATGGCTTTTCTTTGGTCCTTTCTTTTCTTCTGAAAAGAAAGGACATAAACCCCTGCTCCGTCCGCCGACGATGGCCTTCTTCAAAAACCCTTACCCCAAAAAGACGATGGGGATCATCATGGGGTAGCAGATGTTGGGGGTGACGACCTCCAGATAGGCGCGGTTGATGGGCTCCACCACGTCCCCTGCGGTGATCTCGAATTCCACGGGGGCGTCGCCGTACAGCCCGTGAATGGGCTGGGGATATTCCAGCAACAGGGTGCGGGCGTAATGCCCTGCGGTCCAGCCCTCGGGAAGGATCAGCCGCAGCTGCAGCTTGTGGGATTCCCGCAGGGTGGGACGGGCGGTGATGGTCACCTTCACACGGCGGCTCTCGCCCGACGCCACGCGGGGGGAGTCGTTCAGCTCCACGCGGGCGGTGCAATGATCGTAATGGGTGATCTCGTAGGTATAGGGGGAGAAGGCGAAATATTTCTCGGGGTTTTCGCAGTTGAATTTCGCCGCGATCTCGGCGGGATAGTCGGTCTCTCCGTCGGTGAAGGCGAAGGGCACCTTATTTGCCTCCATGACCAAGGGCATTTGCGCCGCAACCCGTTGGGTCAGCTCGGTGCAGGTCTTGGGAACGCGGTGCTGATGCATGGCGGAGACCGAAATGGTCACGATCCGATCCCCCACAAACTGCATCCAATCCTCGGGGAGCGCCGCTTTTCCGCCGATGATGCCCAAGGTGGCGCCCACCGTGGCGGCGGTGCAGTCGGTATCGTCGCCGCAGTTGACGGCGCAGATCATGGATCTCTTGAAATCCCCTTCCCCGTAGAGCAAGCCGATGGTGACGAACCCAAGGTTTGCGGGGGCTTGGAACCAGCCCAGCTCCCGATTGAAGTCCACCACCCGCTCACGGGTCTCGCGGTAATCCACCCCCGCGTCGTAGCATTCCATGACCAAACGCACGGTTTTTGCCACCATGCTGTCGGCGGGGATCTTGGCAAGGGCGGAGTTGATCAGCAGGCGGAGATCGCTTTCCACGTAGGCAAGGCTCTGGAGGGTTGCGGTGAAGACCTCAGCCAAGGTTCCCTCCGCAAGCCCGTGATCCACCATGGCGTCTGCCACGGCGTAACGGATCGCCACGTCGGGAGCCCCCGGCGCCAGACCTGCCCAGACCTCGCTTCGGATCCAAGCCCCGTTGGAGGTCTTCCATTTGGCGTTATCCACCTCGCCGCTCATGGGAGGCAACAGCCCCATGCGCAGATTGGTCTTGCAGATCCCGTATTCATTCCAGAAGGGAGGCAACCATTCCAGCCAGTAATTCGCCAAAAGGTTGGTATTCAGCCGTTCGGCGCCTTCCCGCTCCATTGCCGCAAGCCAGACCAGCTGCAGGTCCAGATCGTCGTTGGGCAGAGGCTCTCCGCTCTTGGAGCGGAATCCCTGCACGTCCAGAAATT
>JAFPBP010000156.1 GCA_017424085.1 Clostridia bacterium | reverse complement strand
TGGTCAACAACGCCATGAAGGAAATGGAAGCCTCCCTCAACGAGCTGGAATCGTTGCTTCTGAAATAAAAGATCCTTTGAACGCAATCAGGACGAGGAGTTGTGAACTCCTCGTCCTGTTTTTCGTTCTTATTTTTTTATTGCATCAGCTCCGGGGCGGAATCCCGTACGATGAGATTTTTGATCTTGCCCTCATGGCGAAGTATGGGCGCCGAGACTCCGGGGTCGGTGGTCTGGATCACGTTGTCCAGCACCAGACGGTCGATGACGCAGGTCTGAGAGAAGCGGAGCAGGGGGCTTTGGGTATCGTGCGCCTGATGGCGGTGAATGTTCCGCAGGGTCACGTTGCCGCAGATTGCGTCCCGTCCGAAGTAGAAGAAGGCGTCCGTGTCGGCGCTTCCCTCCCATTTGATATGGCATTCGGGAGTCAGCCCCTCGTTGCTCTTGCTTGCATATACGTTTTCGATGGTGATCCCGTCAAACCAGGTCTTGCCGGGGCGGGCGTTGTGGTTGGAAATAACCACCGCGTGATGACGATAGGTTCCGTAGATCCCGTCGATGCGAACGCCCCGCAGGGGGAAATCCTCGCCCGAAAGCAGGCGAACGCCCGAATAGCCGTTGCGGGCGGTGAGGTTGTGAATGTATACGTTTTCAATGGGACCCAAGGTTACTTCGGCGTGGGGCTCGTCGTAGGTGGTCAGCGACGCCAGATCGTCGTTGGTGGTGCCCGCCAGATTTTCGATCACGCCGTCGTAGGCGGGACCGTTGATGTGCACCCCGTCGGTGCAGCCGAAATGCCAGTTGTAGTCGAAGAACAGGTCACGGACCACAAATCCGTATACGTCTGCGATCTGAATCCCGTAGCCTACGGGATTGCGGACGGTCATGCGCATGAGAACGATGCGGTCAATGCGGGCGAATCGGATCAGCTTTCCCTTGAAGAGCTTGGGATCGTAGGGGTGATCCAGACGGTGCTCGCTTTCGTATGCGGCGTCCATGCCCATTTCGTCGCAGTTTCCGTCCCAGATGCCGCCCACGATCTCAATGTTTTCATCCCGTCCGCCCCCTGCGAAATGCTCGTTTTCGATGAGAGCACAGCGGGAGAGGGGTGCCGCCAGCAGCTTGGCACCGGGAGAGAGGATCAGACGGGTGTTGGAATGGATGATCAGGGTTTTCGAGATGAGGTAAGTCCCGGGGGTGTCTACCGTGACGACGCCGCGCTTGTCCAGCAATTCCTGCAGAGCAAGGGTGTCGTCGTGAATTCCGTCGCCGTATAACATAATAGGTAGTCTCCTTTGTCAGCTCTTTTGCTTTGCAATGTCCTCCACCTCGCGGCGAAGGAGGGGAAGAATGTTGTCGGGGGAGATGTGACGGATGATCTTATCGCCGCGGAACAGGACGTATTCGCCGTTGGCGCCCGTTACGCCCACGTCTGCCTGCCGTGCCTCTCCGGGACCGTTGACCACGCATCCCATGACCGCCACGCGCACGTGCGCCCGAATGTCGCGGAATTCCCGTTCCACGGTGTTGGCAAGCTCGATGGAGTTTACTGTGGTTCGTCCGCAGGTGGGGCAGGAGATGACCTCAACGCCCCGATCGTACAGCCCCAGCGAGCGGAGCAGGATCTTTGCCGTTTCCACCTCTTCCACGGGGTCTGCGGTCAGAGAGACTCGGATGGTGTCCCCGATGCCGTCCAGCAACAGGGATCCGATGCCCACGGCGGATTTCACCGTGCCCGAGCGCAGGGTCCCCGCCTCAGTGACTCCGAGGTGCAGGGGATAGGGGGAATTTTTTGCAAAAATGCGATAGGCGTCCACCATCATGCGAACGTCGGAGGCTTTCATGGAGACTGCGATATCGTTGAAATCCAACTGCTCCAAAAGCTCCACGTTTCTCTGCGCGCTTTCCGCCAGAGCCTGCGCCGTGGGAGCGCCGTATTTCGCCAGAAGGTCCTTTTCCAGAGAGCCCGCATTGACCCCCACGCGAATGGGGACGTTGCGCGCCTTCGCTTCGTCGGTGACCAGCTTCAGATGGGTCTTTTCGGTGTTTCCGGGGTTGATGCGGATCTTATCCGCCCCCGCCTCCAGCGCCGCCAGCGCCAGACGGTAATCGTAATGAATGTCCGCCACCAGGGGAATGGTGAGGGCGTTTCTCAGTTTTTTGAAGGGTTCTGCCGATTCGTGATCGGGCAGAGCCACGCGAAGAATATTGCATCCCGCCTCCTGCAGGGCAAGCGCCTGCGCCTCCAGCTCTCCGTAGCGGGTGAACGGGATGGAGCACATGGATTGAATGGAAATCTGAGCGCCGCCGCCCACGGGCACGCCGCGGGTGACGATCTGATGCCTCGATGCCACGAGCATTACCTCCGAATCAATAAATGGGGAAGAACAGGTCCTTGAACGCCACGACCACCATCAGCCCCAGCAGAAGCAAAAGCCCGATGGCGTGAATGATGCCCTCCGCCTTGGCGGGAACGGGCTTGCGAATGATGGCTTCAATGACCATGAACAGAAATCTGCCGCCGTCCAGCGCAGGCAGGGGCAACAGGTTCATCACGAACAGGTTGACCGAGATCATTGCCGCCACGGAAAAAAGACTTGCCCAGCCGTAAGAGGCGGCTTCGGAGATGACCGAGGAGATGCCGATGGGACCCGAAACGTATTTCAGCGAGACCCGCCCCGTGATCATGTCCGCAAGACTGTCGAAAATGGCGGTCATATAGGCGCCCGTCTGGGAAATCACGTTGCGAAGGATGACTCCCAAGGTCTTTTGCTCTCTGTATACACGGAAGTCGATGACGGGATAGGACATCTCTTCGTCCATTTTTTCGGTGGGGAAGGTCACGTCCAGGGTGATCTCCTTCCCGTCCCGCAGAACGGTCAGCTGCACCGTATCCTCGTTATAGCAGCTTGAGATCTCGGTTGCCATTTCCGTAAAGCCCGTAACTCGGTCTCCGTTGACGGCGATGATCTTATCCTTCGCCTGCAGACCCGATTCAATGGAGATGGCGCCTTCGGGGAAATCCGCCACGGTGGTAGAGGGAATGTCCGATCCGCAGACGATGGCGGTAACCAGCACCACGCCGAGGATCAGATTCATTGCGGCGCCCGAAAGCACGATGATCATCCGTTGCCACACGGGCTTGCTTCGCATCGCCCGCTCGTCGCCCTCCACCTCCTCGTCCTCGCCCGTCATGGCGCAATAGCCGCCGATGGGGAACAGACGCAGGGCGTAGAGGGTTTCTTTCCCCTGAAATTTCAGCAGGGCGGGGCCCATGCCCAAGGCAAATTCGGTGACCCGAACGCCGCACGCCTTTGCCGCAATGAAGTGCCCCAGCTCGTGAATGAAGATCAGAACGCTGAGCACGAGAACTGTATATAAAATTTGCAAGAATAAAGTCAAAGTAACGCTCCTTCCGAGGAAAAGGTATACCAATACGGTATAAAATCAAAGGGTGTCAATGAACCGTTTCGTCTTCTCCCGCGTTTCCGCATCGTAGCGGAAGATCGTCTCAAGGTCGGGATTTGCAACGGGTACGGCTTCTTCGGTCTGACGGCGGACGATGTCCGTGATGGCGTCAAACGGTATATTTCCCGCCAAAAATGCGTGCACCGCAATTTCGTTGGCGGCGTTCACTACCGTGGGGTAGATCCCGTCGGCGCGGATGGCGGCGCGACAGATCTCCGTGGCGGGGAAGACCTCCGTGTCGGGACGGGCGAAGGTCAGGGTTGCGATCTTGGTCAGATCCAACGATTCCACGGGGGAGGGAAGTCGGTCTGGGTAGGTGAGGGCGTACTGAATGGCAACGCGCATGTCGGGAAGCCCCAGCTGAGCCAGCACCGAATGATCGTCGAATTCCACCATGGAATGAATGATGCTCTCCCGATGGATCACAACCTCAATGCGGTCCTCGGGCAGATCGAACAGACGCACCGCCTCCATGATCTCCAGACCCTTGTTCATCATCGTGGCGCAGTCTACGGTGATCTTCGCCCCCATTTTCCAGCTGGGGTGGCGCAGGGCATCCTGCGGGGTGACGGCGTGCAGATCGGCTTTGGTTTTTCCGAAAAAGGGTCCCCCCGAGGCTGTGAGAAGAATTTTATTCAGCCGACGGGCGGGAGGTGCCGCCTGCAGGCATTGGAAAATGGCGGAATGCTCGCTGTCCACGGGCAAAATTTTGCCCCCGAACCGCTTGGCTTCTTCCTTTATAATAGGCCCTGCGGTGACGAGGGATTCCTTGTTTGCCACCGCCACGG
Organism: Clostridia bacterium; assembly: GCA_017424085.1. GTDB lineage: Bacteria > Bacillota > Clostridia > Oscillospirales > UBA644 > RGIG995. The sequence goes on along the minus strand of JAFPBP010000156.1, from coordinate 4,649 downwards.
GCTTGCCTCGGCGAAGGGCTTCCAGAAAGGGCATGGTGCCCGCCATGCCGACGATTCCGTTGACCGCAATGTCAAAGTCCGCTTCCCGAATCATTTTGAGAAGCCCGTCGCTTCCTTGGAAGACCACCGTATCCGTGTCTTCCACGCGGCGCTTCAGCTCGGCTGCCGCATCGGGGTCGGTCATGACCGCAAAGGGGGGCTTCAGAGCACGGATCTGCTCTTCGATGCGGTCCACGTCCCGATGCGCCGACAGACCCGCCGCCGTCCAACCTGCGTTTTCCAGCACCGAGATCGTCTGCCGACCGATGGAGCCCGTGGAGCCTAAAATCAGAATCTTATTCATAGGTCATCTCCCGCAATCAGGAAAAAATGGGGCACAGATCCAGCATCAGCCAGACGAAGGGCGCCACGAACCAGACCGAGTCGAACCGATCCATGATGCCGCCGTGTCCGGGAATGAAGGATCCGTAGTCCTTTACGTTGTTGGTGCGCTTGATGAGGGATGCGGTCAGATCTCCCAGCATGGAGACCGCCGTTCCCAGCCCTGCGTACAGGGCAATGATCCACCAATTGACTTGGTATCCCGCAAAGTGCCCCACCAGAAAGGCGTACAGATAAGACACGATCCCGCAGGCGATGATGCCGCCCACGGCGCCCTCGATGGTCTTTTTGGGGGAGATGACGGGACAGAGCTTGTGCTTTCCGAAGAGAGAGCCGCAAAAATACGCGCCCGTATCGGGAATCCACGAGAGAATGAAAATGAGGAACATGTTCCAGAGACCGGGATCCGATTCCTTGCGGGTCAGAACCACGGCGGAGAAGAAATAGGCGATCATGAGGGTGATCATCAGAGAGAAGACCATCATATTGATGGGAACCGCCTTGTAGCCCCTCAAATAGTAGGTGAAGACCGCCAGGATCAGCACGAAGGAGGCAAGGGTGAGAATGGTTCTGTATTTGGGGAAGAGGGGATCGGAGAAGAAGACGAACCCCGCCGCGAACAGGACCATGCCTGCGGTGACCATTTTGTGGAAGGAGACGCCGCAGACCTTGAGAATTTCGTATAATCCCGTGCCTGCAACGATCGCCATGATGGCATTGAGCACCAACGGGATGCCTGAGAACGCCACGGTCGCCAGAAGAAGGGCGACCAGCGCCACTGCCGATATGATACGTTGTTTCATAGAATGAGCCTCTTTCAATCGTTATTGATTGCCCCCGAATTTGCGGACCCGCTTTTCGTAGGCGTCCAATGCGGCGTGGAGCCGCGCCTCGTCGAAGTCGGGCCAATAGCAGGGGTCGGAATAATATTCGGAGTAGGACGCCTGCCAAAGCAAGAAGTTGGAAAGGCGCATCTCACCGCCCGTGCGGACGATCAGATCCGGATCGGGCTGCCCTGCGGTGTAAAGACGGTCCGCAATATCCTGCTCGGTCAGTTGGGTCACGCCCTCTTGGATGGCGCGGTTGACCGCCTGCAGAATGTCCGCCCGTCCGCCGTAGTTGAGGGCGATGTTCATGGTCATTCGTACGTCCATTGTGTCGGACATATGCTCAATGTATTCTACCCGATCCAAAAAGCTTCGGTCAAATTGCGACATATCCCCCAGAAAGCGGATGCGGGTATGGTGATAAATTTCATTTTCTCTGGTTTTCCGGCGCCGGATCAGATCGTCCAGATAGCGGGAAAACAGGGTCATCAGCGCCGAGACCTCGGCGGCGGGACGGCTCCAGTTTTCGGTGGAGAAGGCGTAAAAGGTTATGTGTTTGATTCCGAGACGGTAGCATTCGTCCACGATGCGCTCCAGATTATCCGCCCCTGCCTTGTGTCCCTGAGGGGTGGTAAGTCCGCGCTCCTTCGCCCAGCGGCGATTTCCGTCCATGATAAAGCCGATGTGGATCGGCAGGTGTTTCTGATCCAAAATGATCTACTCCCGAAACATCATAGTTTTTCGCAATATGCGTAAAAAAGCAGTGCATAATCTCAACCGTTGCCGCAGTTCCCCACGGCAACGGTCGCTGGCTTGTTCTCGGATCAGACCGAGAGGATTTCCTTTTCCTTGACGGCGCTCATAGCGTCGATGTCCTTGCAGAACTTATCGGTCAGATCCTGAATTTCCTTTTCTGCGTTCTTCAGATCGTCCTCGGTGATCTCGCTCTTCTTTTTCAGAGCCTTGAAGCCTTCCAACGCATCTCTGCGGATGGAGCGGACTGCAACCTTGGAGTTCTCGCACATCTTGCGGATGTCCTTGACGATATCCTTACGGCGCTCCTCGGTGAGAGGGGGGAACGCAAGGCGGATGATTCTGCCGTCGTTCTGAGGATTGATGCCCAGATCGGAAACCTGGATCGCCTTTTCGATGGTTTTCAGAAGAGAACTGTCGTAGGGCTGGATGAGCAGGTTCTTGCCTTCCTGAACCGAGATGGTAGCCACCTGATTCAGGGGAGTCTTGACGCCCCAGTAATCCACGTAGATCTTATCCAGCACCGACACGTTTGCGGTGGAGGCGCGGATGGATGCAAAGTCGTTCTGAAGGGCAAGACGGGTTTTTTCCATTTTGTCTGCGGTTTCTTTGTATTGGGGTTTCATAGAGGATTCCTCCGTAGATAAAATTTTCGTAATGAATTTGGATCAGACGCGGATGACGGTTCCCACCGATTCCCCGCACAGGGCAGAGGCGATGCTTTCGCCCTTCCCCAGCTGGAACAGAAGCACGGGAAGATTCTTCTCCATGCAGAGGGACGCCGCGGTCAGATCGATAACACCCAGCTTCTTCGCCAGGATCTCGGAATAGGTGATCTCGTCGTATTTCTTCGCATCGGCGAACTTGCGGGGATCCTTGTCGTAGACCCCGTCGATGTTCTTCGCCATCAGAGCGATGTCCGCGCCGATCTCCGCCGCACGCAGGGCAGCCGCCGTATCGGTGGTGAAGAAGGGGCAGCCTGTGCCGCCGCCGAAAATGACGATCTTTCCTTCGTTCAGATATTTATCAGCCAGGTCCTTGGTGTAGGTCTCGCAGACCTGAGGCATGGGGACGGCAGACAGAACCTTCGCCTCGGCGCCCACCAGACGGAACATTTCGCTGAGGGCAATGGCGTTCATGTTGGTGGCGAGCATGCCCATCTGGTCCGCCTTCACGGGGTCCATATCGGAGCCCTGACGGCCTCTCCAGAAGTTTCCCGCGCCGCATACGATGGCGATCTGTGCGCCACAATCCAGGCATTTGACGATGTTTCGGCAAACCTCGGTGGCAGTGTCGAAATCAATGCCGTGACCGAGGGCTCCGGAAAGAGCTTCGCCGCTCAGCTTGACGAGGGCGCGCTTATATTTTGCTTCCATACGATCCTCCGAAAACTATTATATATTATCTTCTTCTAATTTTACTACAAATTTAATGATTTGTAAAGAGCTTTGAAAGAAAAAATATACTTTTTTCAAAATTGTGCGTTTTCTGCTTCAATTTTTTCCGCCGTTCGCAGAAAATCCTGCCGACGGGACAGGGGAGATGGAAGGGTCAGCGCGAAATATTCGTCCCCCCGCAGTTGAACCTTGACCATATCACCGTGGATCGGATCTGCTTCCATGGCGGGGGACAGGGAAGAGACTGCAGGCAGGGTCGCCCGTTCCTTCATGAGGCGGAGCATCTCCTGACCCCGCTGATTGAAGGCAAGGACTCTCAGATAGGTGATCGGCGGCAGAACGGCGGGAATCCTTAAGTATCCGCAAAGAACGGCGCGCCGCACGGCGGAATGGGGAAAACGCTTGGTCTTCGCCGCGTCGAAAAGCTCGTTCACCGTTGCGGCGTTTGCGGAGCAGATCCGTTGCGTCAGTCCCTCCCGCATTCCGTAGTACCCCGCCAAATCGTCGGGCTCCCGTGTGCGGTAGTAGGCAAGGATGCTTCGCTCCAGACGGGACAGGTCCGATGCCTGCATGTCGTCAAGCATTTCAGCCGTTCCCCGCGGAACCGATCCCGATACGTCTTCTCCCGCGCTGAGGCGACGGCGGATGGAGCTTGCGCTCTCAAAGGGCTCGGCCTCGTCCCCGTGAAAGGCGCCCTTGCGCTCTATGGCGACGAGGGGCACGTGGGGGGCGATCTTTTGCAACGCCTTACGGTAGGCAAGCGCCAGAACGTCGTTCGGCTCGTCGCTCCATTCGCATCCCAGCGCGGTCACGGCGGCGCGGCAGGCGGCAGGGTAGGAGAGCCCCTCCTTCATGCATTCTTTTATCAATCCCGCCTTGTCCGCACGGCACAGCGCCTCGTATTGGGCAAGGTTTTTCGCATCTCCGCTCTCGCATCCGCAGCAGATTGCGTCAAGGATCCCCGTGGCGGCAAGCACCGAGATCCCGCCGAAGGCGAAATCCTCTGCCGACGCCACCGCGTAGGGGAGGGGCAGCTCCAGCACAAGATCGACGCCTCCCCGCACCGCCGCACGGGCGCGGGCGTATTTGTCGGTCAAGGCGGTATCCGCCCGTTGCACGAAATTTCCGCTCATCGCCGCCACGATTCCGTCGAATCTCATGGCGCGCAGGGTTTCGATCTGATAGGCGTGCCCTTTGTGGAAAGGGTTGTATTCCGCCACGATTCCCGCGATTTTCAAAAAAATCCCTCCTTTTTTGCCTGTAAAACGCAAAAAAATGTAAAATCTATTGC
>JAFPBP010000155.1 GCA_017424085.1 Clostridia bacterium | reverse complement strand
GTTCAGGGCGGGATGCCCCGCAGGGCAGGTCTCGGCGGTGATCACCCGATGGGAGTGGGGGGAATAGAACCCGAAGCGCCCGTCGGCGCCCAGGGGAAGCTGTAATTTATTGCGGTAGCCGTCGGTCTCGGGGGAGGGAACGCAGGGGAGAACGGTGATCCCGTCTCCGTAGTTCAGATGATACGCCTGCTTGACCGCATTGGTCTTGTATTCCAATTCTCCTTCGTAGGACACGTGACGGAAGGCGCACCCGCCGCATTGCGCCGCCACGGGGCAGGAGGGCTCCACCCGATGGGGCGAGGGGGTGACGATGCGGGAAATGATGCCCACCGCGTACCGCTTCAGCACCTTGATGATGCGGCATTCCACCCGATCCCCCACGGCGGCGGCGCGGATGAATACGGGAAATCCTCCCGCCTCCTCCACGTGACCGATGCCCGCTCCGTCGAAGGTCATGTCGGTGACGGTGACTGTTACAAGATCGTTTTTTCGCATAAGGCTACACTCCCCCATCTTATATATTTTATATTTTATCATAAGAGAGAGACAATGTCAAGGAAAAAAATGAAACAAAGCAAGGAAATGCGCGGCGACGGGGACGAAAAACCCTTGAAAATCCGAACAATTCCCGAAATTTGACGGGTTTTCCCCTGCGGGGGTTGACAAAGTCCTTAGAATTAAGGTATAATCAAATATTATGAAACACACGGCGAAAGGACCGAACCATGAGCAAGACCGTCATTCCCGAATCCTATCGGGCGGGGCTGGATCTCTACGATACCCAGACCGCCATCGGAAGCATCAAAGAAATTTTCATCAATCATCTGGGGCGTGCCCTGCACCTTCGTCGGGTCACGGCGCCTCTCTTCGTGGATCCTGCCATGGGCTTGAACGACGATCTGAACGGCGTGGAGCGCCCCGTTTCCTTTGACATCCCCGCCGCAGGCGTGAACGCGCAGGTGGTTCATTCCCTCGCCAAGTGGAAGCGTATGGCTCTGCATCAGTACGGCTTTCGGGAGGGCAGAGGTCTGTATACCGACATGAACGCCATCCGCCGCGACGAGGAGCTGGATAACATCCATTCCATCTACGTGGACCAGTGGGACTGGGAAAAGGTCATCACCCCCGAATGCCGCACGCGGGAGTATCTGTGCGACACGGTCCAGTCCATCGTCAACGCCATCGTTGCCACCAGCCACGATCTGCGGGTCCGCTTTCCCCAGATCCGAACCGTGCTCAATCCCGAGGTCACCTTCATCACCTCCCAGGAGCTGGAGGATCTCTACCCCGATCTGACTCCCAAGCAGCGGGAGCAGGCGATCACCAAAAAGCACGGCACGGTCTTCATCATGCAGATCGGCGATCTGCTCCGCTCGGGCAAAAAGCACGACGGACGGGCGCCCGACTACGACGATTGGACCCTGAACGGAGACATTCTCTTCTGGCACGCGCCTCTGGAATGCGCGCTGGAGATCTCGTCCATGGGCATCCGCGTGGACGCCAAGGCGATGGACGAGCAATTGAGCAAGGCAAACTGCAACGACCGCAGAGCGTTGCCCTTCCATAAAATGGTTCTCGAGGACCGTCTGCCCCTTTCCATCGGCGGCGGTATCGGTCAGTCCCGTCTGTGCATGCTGCTGTTGGGCAACGTGCATATCGGGGAGGTTCAGGTCTCCCTGTGGGATGAGGAAACCCGTCGCATCTGCGCCGAGCACGGCGTGGAATTACTGTAAATTACGGAGGAATCGCTATGAATCACGTGCCCGAGCTGTTCGGCTCCAAGGTGTTTAACGATGACGCTATGCGGGAATATCTTCCCGCCGATACCTACGAGGCGTTGAAGCGCACCGTGCGGGAGGGGCTGCCCCTGGATCCCGCCATTGCAGGTGCGGTGGCGCTGGGAATGAAGGAGTGGGCTCTCAAGCAGGGCGCCACCCACTATTGCCATTGGTTCCAGCCCATGACCGGTACCACGGCGGAAAAGCACGATTCCTTCGTCACCCCCGCAGGGGAAAAGGTGATCATGGAATTCCGCGGGAAGGAATTGATCAAGGGCGAGGCGGACGGAGCCTCCTTCCCCAACGGTGGCTTGCGCTCCACCTTTGAAGCCCGCGGCTATACCGCCTGGGACCCCACCTCCTACGCCTTCATCAAGGACCATACCCTCTGCATCCCCACCGCATTCTGCTCCTACGGAGGGCAGGTGCTGGATAAGAAGACCCCCCTGCTCCGTTCCATGGAAGCCATCAATACCCAGGCTCTGCGGATCCTTCGCCTCTTTGGAAACACCACCGCCACCCGCGTGGAGACCACCGTGGGGGCAGAGCAGGAATATTTCCTCATCGACGAATCCATGTATGAAAAGCGGAAGGATCTGATCC
>JAFPBP010000154.1 GCA_017424085.1 Clostridia bacterium | reverse complement strand
TCGGAATAGGATTCCATGGGACCGTAGCCGAAATACTGCATCCGCAGGCAATCCTCGGGGATCGCCAGCTGAACGCCGAAGCGGGGCAGCTGATAGAGATCGCCGCGCACCTTCACGTCGGTGTTGACGGTCAAGGCGCCGCTTCCGTCCACGGTGTAGGTCACGTCAACAAAGACCGAGGGGCGGTGGGGAGCCGCCGCAAGCTTCACCTTGAAGAGGATGGAGAACTTCTCGGCGGTGCTTTCCAGGATCGCCCAGGAATCCAGCATCTGAATGGTGTTCTTCAGACCCTGCTTTGCCCAGGTGTCCTTGAAGTTGCGGTCGTTATCCATGGGAGCGCGCCATACCTGCAGCTTCATGGGCTCGTTCAGGTACTGACGGTTTGCATCGGCGATGCCCGAAAGCATGCCGCGGAAGGTATCGAAGGTATAGGTGATGCTGCCGCAGGCAACGGTGATGGCGTAGTCGTAGTGGGTGACGGTCAGGGGCAAGCCCTCCTTGACGATGGGCTGCTCCTTCACGTCCGCCAGAATGAACTGCTCAAAGCCGCCCTCGGAGCCGATCTCCGCCCAGGGGCAAGCCAGATTACGGATCATCTTCACGGTGCAGGTGTAAACGCCGGGCAGGTCGGTGGGCATTTCATCCCAGAGGCGATAGGTCTTGGCTCTTCCTGCGGGAACCGACAGGGTCGCGATTCTGCCCTGCGCCATAACCACGCCGTTGCGCTCCACGGTCCAGCAGACGTCGTATTCGGAAAGGTCGGTGAACAGGTTGCGGTTGCGGATCTGCAGCTTGCCGTCGGTGAGGGTGAGAACGTAGGGCTGGTACGCCTTCTTCACCTCCAGCATGCCCGTGTGGGGCTTGCGGTTGGGGTAAACCAGACCGTCAACGCAGAAGTTGGAGTCGTGGGGGAATTCGCCGAAGTCGCCGCCGTAGGTGAAGCCCTTCTTGCCGTTGGGCGCGGTGATCTCCACGGAGTGATCGCAGTATTCCCAGATGCATCCGCCTACGAATTTATCGTATTTCCACATGATCTCCGCATAGTCCATCACGTCTCCGGGGCCGTTGCCCATGGCGTGAGAGTATTCGCAGAGGTAGATGGGTTTGGTCATGCGCTTATCGGTGCAGCACTTGACGAAATACTCGGTGGCGGGGTACATATAGCTGTCGATGTCGGTAACCTCGGTGAGAGGAGTCTTTTCCTTGATGAACAGCTCCCACAGCTCCTGGCTGATGGTGTCGGTATTGCGCTCCTGTCTGCGGCGAACCTCTTGGCTGAACTTGGGAACCTTGGTGAATTTCGCCTTGTTGGCGCATTCGTAGTGAACGATGGCGTTCTCGTCGCGGCTCTTGATGTAGTCGCGCATGTGCATGTGGTTGATGCCCAAGCCCGATTCGTTGCCCAGAGACCAGAAGACCACGCATCCGTGGTTCTTATCGCGCTCGTAGAGACGGACGGCACGGTCTACGTAGGCTTCCTTCCAATCGGGAGACTGGGAAAGCTCGTGCCAATCCCCTGCGGGAGCAAAGCCGTGGGTTTCCAGATCGGCTTCATCCACCAGGTAGATGCCGTATTCGTCGCACAGCTCCAGGAAGCGGGGATCGTTGGGATAGTGGGAGGTGCGGATGCAGTTGCAGTTATGGGCTTTGATGATCTTGATATCGTTGATCATGTCCAGCATGGAGCAGGTGTGTCCGGTCCAGGGGTTGGAGTCGTGACGGTTCACGCCCATGAGCTTCAGCTTTTTGCCGTTGAACCAGACGGTGCCCTTTTCGTCAATGCGGATGTCCTTCAGACCCACGCGGAAGAGGACCGATTCCTCGCCTACGGTCACGTAGAGATCGTACAGCTGGGGAATTTCGGCGCTCCAGAGGTGCGCGTCCTCCAGATCCACGGTGATCTTGCCGTCCTTGGAGGTGCCCTCCGCAACGGTCATGCCGCAGGGGCAGACCAGCTCGTAATCCGCCTGCTTGTTGCCCTTCAGCGTCAGGGTCACGTCCAGCGTTGCGGTCAGCGCTTCGGGGTCAACCTTGGCGATGATATGGCAATCGTCCATGCGATCCTTGGGACGGGACAGGAGATAGACCTCACGGAAAATGCCCGAATAGCGGTACATATCCTGATCCTCCAGATAAGAGCCGTCGCTCCACTTGAAGACCAGAACGTTAATGCGGTTTTCGCCCTCGTGCGCCACGCCCGTCAGGTCGAATTCGCTGGTGCCGTGGGAAACCTGGCTGTAGCCCACGTACTGTCCGTTGACCCAGACGTAGAAGGCGGAATCCACGCCCTCAAAGGTGAGGATCAGATCACGGGCGGCAAACTGCTTGCCCAGAACGAAGGTGCGGGAATACAAGCCGCAGGGGTTGACCTCGGGGGTGTGGGGAGGATCGACGGGGTAGGGGTAGTTGACGTTGGTGTACTGGGGAATGTCGTAGCCCCGATCCAGCAGAGTCTGCCAGGACAGGGGAACGGGGATCTCTTCAAAGGCGGCGGTGTTCAGATCCGCGGCGGAAGGATCGCAGTCGATGGCAGCCATGTGCTCGTACCAACGGAACGCCCAGGTTCCGCAGAGGGATTGGTAGCGGTCGCTCTCGTCACGGCAGGTCGCCCGAGCCGCTTCTTCCTTGCTTGCGAAGGGAATGAAGTAGGCGCGGGGAGCAAGACAATTCTCGTGGAGAACCGCCAAAGAACGGTGGTTGGTGAGGTTCATAACAAATCTCTCCTTTTATACAGTCTTTTTGGTTTCACGGTTTTTGAGTGTTTACATACATAATTATTATAGCACAGATTCCCTTGGAATGCAACGGGCACGGGG
>JAFPBP010000153.1 GCA_017424085.1 Clostridia bacterium | reverse complement strand
CGTGGACTGCCAAAATATAATCGAGGAATTCCGTATCAAAATCCTGCTCTCCCGCAGGGGTTCCTTCGATGAATTTCATGGCTTCGGGGGAGAGGCGCAGCTCTACGGGCTGTTTTCCTTCCGCCGCGCGGCGATCCGCGAGCCTTTCTTTTATCTTAGGAAGAAACGTGGGAGCGATTGTTTTGTGCACCAGCAGAACTTCTTCCGCGTTGCAGACCGAGGGGCGGGAGGTCTTGGCGTTTTCAATGATGTCAAGCGCCTGCTCCTCATCGGCATTCTCGTCCACGTAAATATGACAGATTCCCGTTCCGGTCTGAATGCAGGGGACCGTGGCGTTCTCTACGCAGGCACGGATCAATCCCGCACCGCCGCGGGGAATCAGCAGGTCTACGTAACCGACTGCCGTCATCAGCTCGTTGGCGCTCTGACGGGTAGTGTCCTGCACCAGCTGGATCAGATCGGGGTCGGCGTTTTTGCGCTTCAATCCGTCCCGCAGGGCTTCGGTAACGGCGTTTGCGGAGCGGAATGCCTCCTTGCCTCCGCGAAGCACGCAGGCGTTGCCCGATTTCAGCGTCAGCGCCGCCGCATCGGAGGTTACGTTGGGACGGCTCTCGTAGATGATTGCCACAACGCCCAGGGGAACGGCGATCTTTTCAATGCGAAGACCGTTGGGACGCACCGTTTCGGACAGCACCCGTCCCACGGGATCGGGCAGGTCCGCCACCTGACGGATGCCCTCTGCCATGGCGGCAATGCGCTCTTCGGTCAGAGTCAATCGGTCGATCATCACGGGGGAGATGTGCTCTCTTGCCGCCTCCACGTCCTGCCGATTGGCGGCAAGGATCGTGTCGGTATGGCTCAGAAGGGCGTCTGCCATGGCGATGAGATATTCATTTTTCTGCGCTTCGGTGGCGTTTCTCAGTTGAGGTGCCGCTTGCTTTGCGCGGATCAGGATTTCTTGGGTCGTCATAGTGTTTTCCGTCCGCGGAAGCAGGTTCCCACGGAGGCTCCGTCAAACAAATCGTATAAAATATAAGGATCGCTTCCGTTGACGATCACCATATCGGTGCCCTCGGCGGTGGTGATCTGCGCGGCGCGCAGCTTCGTTGCCATGCCGCCTGTGCCCAGATCGGATCCCGAGCCTCCCGCCAAGGCGATAACCTCGGGCGTGATTTCCTCCACCACGGGGATGAGGGTAGCGTTGGGGTCCTTGTGGGGGTCTGCGGTGCAGAGCCCGTTAATGTCGGACAGGATCACCAGCCGATCCGCCTTGCAGGAAACGGCAACGATGGCGGCAAGGGTGTCGTTGTCGCCGATGATGATCTCCTGGGTGCCGATGGTGTCGTTTTCGTTGATGATGGGGATCGCGTCCAGCTCCAGCAGGCGGGACAGGGTATTTTCAAAGTTTTCGCGGCGATCCGCATGATTCAGATCGTCCCCCGTCAGCAGGATCTGTGCTACCGTATGGCGGTATTCGGAAAAAAGCTTATCATAGGTGTACATCAGCTCGCATTGCCCTACGGCGGCGGCTGCCTGCTTGGTTGGCATATCGGAGGGGCGTCCCTTGAGGGAAAGCTTGCCCACGCCCATGCCGATGGCGCCCGAGGAGACGAGAATGATCTCGTTTCCCGCGTTCTTCAGGTCGCTTACCACCTTGCAAAGGGTCTCAATGCGGCGGATGTTCAGGTGCCCGCCCTCGTGTGCCAGGGTGGACGTTCCCACTTTAATTACGGTTCTCATGTTCGGATTCCTCTGCAGAGGGGGGATAGATCTTGGGGATCCGCTTCCCGATGCTGCATAATATTTCATAATGTATGGTTTGTGCGTGATCCGCCATCTCCCATGCGGTAATGGTCTGATCTCCGTCTCTTCCCAGCAGGGTCACCACGTCTCCCGCCTCGGTGGGAATTCCCGTCACGTCCACGATGCATTGATCCATGCAGATCCTGCCGAGGATGCGGGTTCTCTGACCGTTGACCAGAACGGGCGATCCGTTGGACAGCACCCGATGCAGACCGTCTCCGTATCCGATGCAGACCGTTGCCACGTCCATGTCCTTCTCGGCGCGGAAGGTGCGGTTGTAGCTGACCGTATCTCCCTTGCGGATGTGATGGACCTGAGCCACGTACGCCTTCAGCTCCAGCGCGGGACGAAGCCCGAAGCGCTCTCCCTCGGGGAATGGGGTATAGCCGTACAGGGCAATGCCGGGACGGACCATATCCAGATGGGTCTCGGGGTGGAGAAGGGTGGCTCCGCTGTTGGCACAATGGCGAAGATCGAAGGTCACTCCTCGGCCTTCCAGATCGTCCAGAAGCTCGCAGAACAGGGAAAACTGCTCTTCGGTTTCGGGGCTTTTCTCGGTCTCCG
>JAFPBP010000152.1 GCA_017424085.1 Clostridia bacterium | reverse complement strand
TCAGCGCAGACGGCTTTTTCGACGGATTAGCCTATGCCTTCTCCCAGGCAAAGGATCGATTGATCCCCTTCGTCGGAGCAAAGAGAAAGCATGAAACCTACTACGATTTCAAGCAGCGCAAGCAAGAAAAACGTCCCCGCGGGTACGGATTTCTCTTCTTCGTCGGTGCAGCGTTCACGCTGGTTGCCGTAATCTTCACCCTTTTGCACGGTTCGGTTTACGTTCCCATGGCTTAAATGAAATGATCCCTTGAGGTCCGAGGACTTCAAGGGATTTTTTTTTATAATCTATTGACATTGGAGAGGGAATGTGATAAAATGTGTATAAGGAGTGATGCCACATGAGTAAAAAGAAGATTCGGGTGCTGTTCGTCGGGAACAGCTATACCTATTACAACGATATGCCCGACCTCTTTCGGCAGAAAGCCGAGAAATTGGAATACGACGCAACCGTAGCGTCGGTCACCAAGGGCGGATATTATCTGAAAGCCTTCGCCGATCCGCAGGATGAATACGGACAAATTCTGCGACAGACCGTGGAGGGGCAGGAATACGACGTGGTGGTTCTGCAGGATCAGAGCTGCAACCCCATCCGAGACCGCGAGGGGTTCCTTACCGCCATCGGGGCGCTGAAATCTCTGCTGGAGAAACAGACCACGCATTTTGTCCTCTACGCCACCTGGGGCAGAAAAGAGGGTTGCCCCAAGCTGGAGGAGCTGGAATTGACCAACGAAACCATGACGCAGGCACTGGCAGAGGGCTATCAGGAGGCGGCAGACCGTTACGGTATGAAAATCGCCCACGTGGGACGGGCATTTTCCGCCTTCCGCAAGGTCTTCCCCGACGTGGATCTGTACAACGAAGACCTGTCCCATCCTTCGGTTGAGGGCAGTAACCTCGCCGCAGAAACCATTTTGAAAACGGTGATCGGGCTGATCTGAGGTTTTATACCGAATCGGTTTTGGTTTTTGCAAAAAAAGAACGGGGCTTCCCCGAAACACAAAGAGAAGACCCCATTCTATTCTATGTTCAACCATCCGAACATGCAATTTACACTTACAGGATATCATGCGAACTTAAATCATACTTAAAATCAAAGGAGAAACGGGCTATGCTGCTGATCAAAAACGGATACGTAAAAACCATGGTCTCCCCCGATCTGGACGGCGGAGACGTACTGCTGGGGGACGACGGGAAGATCGTCGCGGTAGGAATGGATCTGACCGCGCCCGAGGGTGCCGAGATCCTTGACGCCGAGGGGCGTCTCGTGACCCCCGGATGCGTGGAGGCTCATTGCCACGTGGGACTGGACAATCAGGGCATGGGCTGGGAAGGACGGGACTACAACGAGGGCGCCGATCCCATCACCCCCCATATGCGAGCCATCGACTCCATCAATCCTATGGACGAGGCATTCGGGAATGCAGCGGCGTGCGGCGTTACCACCGTCTGCACGGGTCCGGGGAGCGCAAACGTGGTGGGCGGGACCTTCGTCGCCATCAAGACCCACGGAAAGCGGGTCGATAACATGATCGTCAAGGACCCCATCGCCATGAAGTGCGCTTTCGGGGAAAACCCCAAGCGCTTTTACGGGCAAAGCCAGAAGAAGAGCCCAACCACCCGAATGGCAACGGCGGCGCTTCTGCGGGAGGTCCTGTTCAAGACCCTGCGCTATAAGCAGGACAAGGATGCGGGGAAGAATCCCTCCTTTGATATGAAGCTGGAGGCAATGATCCCCGTGGTAGAGGGAAAAATTCCCCTGAAAGCCCACGCACACCGGGCGGACGACATCTTTACCGCCCTTCGCATCGCAAAGGAATTCGGTGTTAAAATCACCCTGGATCACTGCACCGACGGATCCCTCATCGCCGACGAGCTGGCAAAGGAGGGAGTTCCCGCCTTCGTAGGTCCCACGCTGGGCGGAAAATCCAAGATCGAGCTGATCAACAAATCCTTCACCACCCCCGCGACCCTTCACGCCGCAGGGGTCCCCATCAGCATCATCACCGACGCCCCCGTCATCCCCATCCAATACCTACCCATGTGCGCGGGACTCGCCCACAACGCAGGGCTGGATGCGGAGGAGGCGTGGAAGGCGATCACCATCAACCCCGCAACCCAGATCGGCATTGCAGATCGGGTGGGAAGCCTGGAGGCGGGCAAGGACGCCGACGTGGTCATCTGGACGGGAGATCCGCTGACCGTGCTGGGCGCCGAAGCCTACGTGACGGTCATTAATGGAAAAATCGTCCACCGTCACGACGCATAATCCCATACAAATTTGGGCTGTCGCAATCTGCGACAGCCCGCAATTTGTCGATAACCCCTGAAAAGAATCTTTTTGTCCCATACAATCCCTCAGTCTCGCCTACGGCGAGCCAGCTCCCTTTACACAAGGGAGCCTTGCTTCTGTGCACGAGCATTCTATTGTTTCACGATCAGAGATGCACTCTTGAAT
>JAFPBP010000151.1 GCA_017424085.1 Clostridia bacterium | reverse complement strand
GTGGTCAAGGTGGAGGGGGAGACCGAGACCGAGCTCATCTTTACCGCTATGGAGTACGATTTCCTTTTTTATATGATCTCCAATAAAAATCGTGTGTTTACCCGCAATCAGTTGTTGTCCAGCATCTGGGATTATCAGTATATCGGTGATACCCGTGCCGTGGACGATCTGGTCAAGCGCATCCGCAAGAAGCTCGATGCCGCGCAGACCGCGTTTCAGATCGATACCGTTTGGGGCTACGGGTATAAAGTCACCGATTCCGCAGAATAAACGGAGCGTGCGTTTATGCAGAAACGAGCATTCAATCAGAGTCTGCACTTTAAGCTGATCCTCACGTATATCACCTTGATCTCGATCATTGGGATCATTTCGGTGGGCTTTGTGTATATCTTTGCCAACAGCTATCTGATCCTGCAGACCAAGCAGGAGCTTGCCGAAAGCGGTGAGGCGTTCGCCCGTGAGGCGGGAAAGCTGAACTGGGCGGATGATACCACGATTACCGATCTGCAGATCATCTTCCGTGAGAATATTGATTCCTCCGTTTCGTTGGTTCTGGCAGATTCGAATTTTGAATATATCGCAGATACGGGAATGAACGTTGACCACCTCCGCTCATCTCCCGAAGCGTTTGTTCGCTATCTATCCCGTTATCGGGATTCTTTGGGTGCTCGGATCCTGCCCTACGGAGGGGCGACCTACGCCGTTACCATTCAGCAGGTCTATAACGTTTCCACGCAAAGGGTTCTGGGTTATGTGATTCTTTTTACAGCGCCCACCTCGACGGGAATTCACCGATCTCTTCTTACGTTGTATTTCCTTTCGCTTGTAACCGCTTCGTTTCTTGCGATCGCTGTGTCTCTTCTCTTCAGTACGGGATTGACCCGAAATCTTCGCCGCCTGAAGATCCGTGCGGATCTGGTGGCAAACCGTCAGTTTGACGTCCAGGTTCCGGTCATTGAAACCAAGGACGAGGTGGGGGATCTTGCCCACTCCATTGATCTGATGGCGAAATCTCTGAGTGAATACGATGACCGTCAGAAAAAATTCCTTCAGAACGCCTCCCATGAGTTGCGAACGCCTTTGATGTCCATCCGCGGTTACGTGGAGGGACTGAAGGATGGGGTTTTCACCGATATGCAGGAGGTCGGAGATCAAGTTCTGGAGCAGGTTTCCCGTTTGGAAAAGCTGACGGGAGAGTTGATTTATCTGTCCAAGATCGAAACCTCCGATGAAGTTATTTCCAAATCTCCCGTGGACGTACGGGATCTGCTGGAGGAGGCGGCATCCCGAGTGTCGGGCTTTACGGGGTTGGACGGCGTGAAGCTGATCTACGGAAGGGTCGGAGATCTTCAGATCAATGTGGATGCGGAAAAAATGGTAACTGCCATCACAAACCTGTTGTCTAACGCATTTCGTTTTGCAACCTCCGAGATCGTGATCTCTGCTCAGATGCAGGACGGATCGGTCTGTATTTCGGTTTCGGACGACGGTCCCGGCATTGATCCCGCCGATATCGATCATATCTTTGATCGCTTCTATAAGGGGCGACAGGGAAAGTACGGATTGGGGTTGTCCATCGTCAATGCGATTGTTGTCGCCCATGAGGGTACGGTGCGGGCGCGCAACCGATCTTCTGACGGAGACGGAACGGGTGCGATCTTTGAGATCCTGTTGCCTCCCTGCAAGAGGTCAAGATCTCTGCCCGAATAATAGAAAGACAAAAAACGCGTAGCGTCATTCCGTTGGGAAGCGCTACGCGTTTGTATTTATTGGGTTTAATTACATATCCTTCATTTTCATCTTGCGAGCAAACAGCGTCAGTATCAGCAGGATCACGTACAGGACCCCGATGGTGACGAAAATTGCGGGCCAGCCCAGATATTCAATGACGAATCCAAACAGGGCGGATTGGACTGCCGCGCCCAGATAGACCGCCCAGTCGAGAATTCCGACGATGGTGGAGGAGAGGGTTCTTCCTCCCATATCGCCCGCAATCGCCCAAATGACGCCCGTGACCATGCAGGAAACTCCAACCACGAACAGCATGACCGAAGCGACGGTCTGATTTGTGATGAAGGGGAAGGTGATCATCCCGAAGAAGGTGATGACCGATGCGATGATCAACATAGGCTCCCGCTTCCCCTTAAAAACTTTGTCTGTGATCAAGGGAAAGAAGAACATGGCGCAGGCGTGACCGATGGGGAGCAGAATGGAGCTGAAAATTCCGTCCTTGACCGAAAGCCCCATTACTTCCATGAAATAGGAGGGGACCCAGGTCAATAGCCCGTACCGTCCCACTCCGGCAATGGCGGAGATCAGACAGAACATGATGATCTTCGGTTGACGGAACAGAAGCTTGTAGGGGTAGAAATAACCGTTTGTTTCAATGCGCTTTGCAAGATCTGCGTCTCTGGCGTTCAACGCTTCGTTTTCTTCCTCAAAGGGCTTCAAGCCAACGTCCTCGGGCTTGGTGTGGAAGAACGCAATGAAGGCGATCAGCATCAGCACCATGGGGATCATGGGATAGCGGAATGCGGCGCGCCAGCCCCATTCGGGGTTCATGGTCAAACACCAATTTATGGTCAGATATGTAACAACTTGCGCCGTTCCCGTAAATGCCGTTGCAAGTCCGGAGGCAAACCCTCTCTTTTCTGTGGGCCACCATTTGTTCAGAACCCCCAGCCCGTTCGCCCAGACGGTGGACTGACAAAACCCGTTGACACCCCAAAGGATCGCAATGACAGGAATCGACGTCTGGAATGAGATGACAACGTTCAGTGCGGCGGAGGAGATGATCCCGAAGATCATGAATTTTTTGTAGCCGAAGTAGGCGCCCAATCGACCGCTGATCAACTGCCCGAAGGCGTAACACCAGAAAAATGCGGACGAGACGATGCCCATGGCATCCTTGCCTCCGCCCAGATCGTCGCCCATCTGCGTCAATACCAAATTGATGTTCTGACGACCGTTGTAGAAGAACAGGTACGCAAGCCCGAAACTGATCAGCATAAGCCATGCATATTTCGTGAATTTCTTATACTCTTCCTGAGTATAACCGAAGCGTTTCTTTTGCAGGTTCATTGTTCAACTTCCGTTCTTTCAATCGTTTTTCGCTACTCTTTCTTTGCACATATCTTAATTATAGCGAATTTTGACCGAAAAGTAAATAGCCGTCCCATTCAAAAACATATCCAAATGTGATATACAATGTAATATGGTGCGGTAAATCCTGCCTTGATTTGACTCCGAAAAATTGCCGCGTTATTCAGGTCTGAGGCATCCTTGTATCGTATCTCTGCGATTTAATTCCGCTTGAATTGCGGCAACGACGCTTTTTTTGTCCGCCACCCATCGGGGGGCGATCAGCGATTCCGTAGGAGGATCTCCCGTGATGCGATGGATGACCGTTTTCGGCGGAATCTGCTCCAGCGCATCGCAGACCCATTGCACGTATTCGTCGAGGGGTAGAAGGTCAAAGGGGGCGCTCTCGAATTGTTCCGCCATCCGAGCGCCCTTCAGGATCTGAAGCATCTGAATTTTGATGCCGTCGCCGTGCTCTGCCGCATATTGCGCCGATGCCACGGCGTCTTCCTTCGTTTCTCCGGGAAGCCCGAAGATCAGATGGGTGATCACCTTGATCCCCCGTGCGCGCAAAGCCTCGGTGGCGCGATCGTAGACGGCAAGGGGATATCCCCGATGCAATGCGTTTGCCGTATCGTCCCGCACGGTCTGCAATCCCAGTTCTACCCAAACGGGCTTGATTTTGTTCAGACGTTCCAGCAGGTCCAGAACCTCATCGGGAAGACAGTCGGGGCGGGTTGCAACCGACAGCACCGCTACCTCGGGGTCCTCGATCGTACGGGTGAACAGATCCTCCAGATAGTCTACGGGCGCATATGTGTTAGTGTATGCTTGGAAGTACGCAATGTATCGATATCCGTTCCATTTCTCCGCAATCAGAGCCTTTGCTTCCTTCATCTGATCCTTCAGCGGCAGCGTTGGAGAGGGCGTGAAGTCTCCCGAGCCGCGTGCGGAGCAGAAGGTACAACCCGCGCCGTTTTTTCGGTTCGGACAGGACATGCCCCCGTCCAGCGATAATTTTACCAATTTTTCACCGTATTCGGTCTTCAGATATCGATCCAGCGTGTGATAACGTTGTGCGGGTGGCAGGCATTCCGCAACCTTTTCCATGTCGGGGGCAAGGGGTGCTTTTACCGTCACGGTCTTGCTCGTAACGGGATGATCGAAGGTGATTTTTGCACAATGCAAGCCGTGGCGGGACAGGATCCCGTCGTTTTCATTTCCGTATAAAAAGTCCGATACGATGGGGGTTCCCGCATGGGACAGGTGCAGTCGGATCTGATGGGTCCTCCCCGTTTTGGGTACGACCCGAAGGAGAGACAGATTTCCGTCGGAGCGAACCGTTTCAAACTCGGTGAGAGACGGCTTTCCCTTTTCGGTGACGATCCGTCGCACCGTCGCCTCGTCGGGGTGCCCGATGGGTGCGTCGATTACGCCTCGCGGGCTCGGTTCCCCGTGCACCAGCGCAAGATATTCCTTTTTGACGGTTCCTTCGTCCAATCCGTGGCGAAGCCGATCGTGGGCATAGGCGTTTTTGGCAAAGAGAACCGCACCCGACGTGTTTCGATCCAGACGCAAAACACAGCGGGAGACGAAGGTTTCTCCTTTTTGATGAAAATAGTGGCTGAGCCCGTTTGCCAGGGTATCGTTTACGTGCCCCTTTGACGGATGGACCGCCAGAAACGGGGGCTTGTTCAGGACGATCACATCCGAATCCTCATACAGAACGTTGAGCGGAAGATCCAGATCCTCAAAGCCCGAATCCGCGCCGTCATCTCCCACGTTGAGTACGAGGCGATCTCCTTCTTGAAGAACGTAGTTGACCGTCACCCGCGCCCCGTTGATGCAGATCCCATCGTCGCGTCGCTTCAGTTCAATGAGGAGTGCGGTGGAGATTCCCCAGCGCCGCCGCAGGAAATCCTTGATTCTCAGTCCCTCATCCTGCTCCGAAACGGTTGCATAAAGCGATCTGTTCATGTTCTCTCCCGCAAAAAAGCCTCGGTTTCGTCTCGCGTGGGGATGGAGGGAGCCGCGCCATGACGGGTCACGGCAATCGCAGATGCCGCCGTCGCAAAGATGATCCCCTCGTGCAGGGAGGAGCCTTCTGCAAGCTTTGTCACCAGCGCACCCAAAAAGGTGTCGCCTGCCCCCGTGGTGTCAACTGGCGTTGCGGGAAAGGCAGGCACGTGGATCAGGTCGTCTCCGTCAAGATAGACCGATCCCTTGCTTCCCAAGGTCATGATTGCCCTGGAAACGCGCTTCTCCAAAGCAATCAGCACATTCTGCTCAAAGTTTTCGCTTTCGGGATCGATTCCCGTAATCTGTGCCGCTTCTCCTTCATTTGGAATGAGAATGTCGGTATAATCCAGAAATTCGTCCCGCATGCAGGAGGCGGGGGAGGGGTTAAGAACGGTGGTCGCGCCAAATTGCTTCGCTTTTTTCAAGGCGGACAGCACTGTATCTCCTTCGATTTCCAGCTGGAGGATCACGAAATCCGCTCCCTCAAACCATTCGTCCTTCAGATCGTCGGGCGTCAATTCTCCATTGGCACCCCGTACCACAATAATGGAGTTGTCTCCGTCGCAAACGGTGATGAAGGCGCATCCCGTGGCGCACGGCTTTGTCAAAAGACTGCCGCATTCGATGCCCGCCTGCGTTAAGGTTTCCCTTAAAACCTCTCCCGCCTTATCGGAGCCAACCGCCCCGATCATGGTCACCGAGCCGCCGCTTCGTGCCGCCGCAATTGCCTGATTTCCGCCCTTGCCGCCGCAGACGGTATCCAATTCCGCTCCGCTGACCGTTTCTCCCACGTTGGGGCGCTTTGGAACGTTGATCACGTAATCCAGATTCAGACTGCCCACCGAAAGAATTCGCTTCATTCAATCAACTCCTTTTTTACTATTATAGCGTATCTTTTTTTCTTTTCTGTTACAATTGGATAGCGAAATGAGAAAAATATCGGTTATGGCTTTACAGACGTAGAATTTTGTGGTATAATATAAAAAATAGTACTTTTATGAGGTATTATCATGAGGATCTGTCGAGCTTGTTTTTGCTTGTTTACCGCTTTGTGTTTCGTGCTGTGCTCAGCGTCTTTTGTTTCCGTTGAAGCCTCTGATTTTGCGGGATACACTCCCATCTCAACGAAAGCTGAGTTGGCGGCCATGAATCTGAGTGGGAAATATTATCTCACCTGCGATATTGAATTCTCTGAGGAGGATTTTGAGCCGGGCGGCGCGTTTTATAACGACGGTGCCGGCTGGCTTCCCATCGGAAGCTCGATTGTATCTCCCTTTTCGGGTACGTTTGACGGGAACGGGCATACCATCCGCAATCTGACCATAAATCACCCGGATAGTTCGGTCGCCTATCTTGGGTTGTTCGGCGTTGTCAGCGGAACGATCTGCAATTTGTCCGTGAGCGGAAACGTGTGTATCGCCTCGTCTCCTAATACGTACAGCGGTGCTCTTGCAGGTTACGTATACAACGGTACCGTGACCCGTTGCTCCTCCGATGCCGCTGTTTCCGTTGAAACCGCAGGCGCATCCTCGTATGTCGGTGGATTGTTTGGATCTGTTCGGGGAACGGTTTCCGAATGCAGCTTTACGGGTTCGTTATCCCTTTCTTCTCAAAGATCTACGGTCTACGTGGGCGGCATCAGCGGCTACAGCGTTGCGTCCACCACCAAGGTTTCCGATTGCTATTCTTCCGTGATTCCCACCGTGACTGCAAACAACGCAACCAAGTGCTACGTGGGCGGGATCGTCGGTAACGCCGCATCATCTTCCGTGATCTCAACCTCTTTCACAAGCGCTGAGATCGCCGTTTCGGGAAATCCCGAAAATGCCTTGACCGATTGCTATAGCGCCTTGTCCTTGACCGAAGCGCAGATGTCTGATCCATCAACCTTCAGTGGATTTGATTTTGTATCGGTCTGGAAGATGGAATCTCTTCCTTGCTTGCGTAATCTTCCCGCATCTTCGGATGAGCCCGCGGCGTTTGATCTGATTCTGACCAATGCGCAGGCTTTTGTGGACGGTGCTCCCGCCGTGTCTGCAAAGGCAGGCGATACCGTTACCGTTTCCCCAATTTTGGCGGCAGGGCAACGATTCGAATCCTGGACGGTCAGCGGAATATCTCCTGCGCCCGTTGTGAGTGAGTTTTCTTTCGTTATGCCCGAGCATGCCGTAACGATCTCGGCGAACCTGATCACGTATCAAGTGATAGCCTCCCATCGGACCGCTCTTACCCTTCCGACCATTGGCGCTGAATTTCCCGCGCAGGAAACGTTCTTTTATCTTGATGCCGCCGGATATGCGATAACGGTTACCTTTTCATGGCAGATCTCAGAGGACGGCGAGACCTACCGTGCGGTGGAACGTGATGCCGTATTTGTGGAAGGTTACTATTATCGCCGTGTTCCGCTCTCCTCGGTGCAGGGCGATCTGTCGGAGTTTGCCGCCGACGGAGCATTCTTCTTTGGGGATGAATCTCTTTCGGCAGAAGCGTATGCACAGCGTCTTCAAGCGACCGCCGAATCTCTGTTTGATCCGCAAGGACC
>JAFPBP010000016.1 GCA_017424085.1 Clostridia bacterium | reverse complement strand
GCGCTTGCCGCCAAGGAATTGGGCTTTACCGATCTCTTCGTCCCCGCCCCCAACGCACGGGAGGCGGCGTCGGCAGGAGGCATTCGGGTCTTTGGGATCAAGACCGTGCGGGAGCTGTGCAACGCTCTTGCGGGCATCGGTCCCGCACCCAAGGCGGAGCCCTCCCTTTCCATGGAGCAGATCTTGGGAGAGGTTGCCTACGACGTGGACTTCGACGAGGTCTACGGTCAGTTCACCGCCAAGCGGGCTCTGGAGTTGGCGGCGGCAGGGGGACATAACATTCTCCTCATCGGCCCTCCGGGGGCAGGAAAAAGCATGCTTGCCAAGCGCCTGCCCACCATTTTGCCCGCTCTCTCCGAGGCGGAGATGCTGGAAACGGCAAAGATCCGCTCGGTGGCGGGAAAGCTGGACTACAACAAGCCCTTATCCTCGGTGCGTCCCTTCGCGGCGCCCCATCATAACATCACCGTTCAGGGCTTGGCGGGAGGCGGAAGCATTCCCAAGCCGGGGGAGATCTCCCTTGCCCACAACGGCGTTCTCTTTCTGGACGAGCTTCCCGAATTCTCCAAAAACGTTCTGGAATCCCTGCGCCAGCCCTTGGAAGACCGACGGGTCACCATTTCCCGTGCGGCGAAAAGCCTCACCTTCCCCGCCTCCTTCCAGCTGGTCTGCGCCATGAATCCCTGCCCCTGCGGCTATTTCGGGCATCCCACCCGCAAATGCACCTGCAAGCCCGGCGCCGTGGGACGGTATCTGGGGAAGATCTCGGGCCCCCTGCTGGACCGCATCGACATTCAGGTGGAGCTGCCTCCCGTGTCCTACGGGGACATCTCCCAGTCCAAGATCAAAGCCGAATCCTCGGCGCAGATCCGCGCACGGGTGGAAGCGGCGCGGGCACGCCAGCGGGCGCGGTACGAGGGCACGGCGGTGGAGTGCAACGCTCAGGCAACGCCCGCTCAGATCCGTGATCTCTTCCGCGTGACCCCCGAGGCGGACGCCATGCTCTGCACCATCTTCGAGAAGCTGGGGCTCTCCATGCGGGCACGGGACAAGATCCTCAAGGTCGCCCGCACCATCGCCGATCTGGAGGGGAACCCCGACGTGGTTGCCGACCATGTGTCCGAGGCGTCCTTCTACCGCTCGCTTGACAAAAAATATTGGAACGTGGGTTGAACAATCGCCCGAAAATCGTGACAATAAGTTTGAAATCGCAGGGCGTAAGTTCATAATAAAGTTGAAATCAACCCTGTGGAAAACTCCCCCGTTTTTCCCCCGCACCTGTGGAAAACCCTGTGGAAACCGTGGAAAAACCCGCATTTAACCATGGTTTTCCACTGTTCAAAACTTTTTCCGAGGCGGAGCGACGGGCTTCGACACCGTTGACATTTTCGTGAAATAAAAGGATCAAAAAAGATGAATCTTTCCGAAATTCGTTTGTATCTTTCCCAAGCGGGACTGCTGACCTTTGACGGCACCCGAGGGGCAGACCCCGAAATTTTATCGGTGGGCTGTAACTCCCGTGAGGCGGAGGCAGGGCAACTGTTTTTCTGCAAGGGCGTGCGCTTCAAGCCCGAATATCTTGCCGACGCCTTGGGGCGGGGCGCCTGTGCCTACGTGGCGCAGAGTCCCCTTTCCGAGGAGGTGCCCTATCTTCTGGTGTCGGACATCCGCAAGGCGATGCCCCTGATCGCCCGTGCCTTTTACGATTGCCCCGATGCCAAGTATCCTCTGGTGGGGATCACGGGCACCAAGGGGAAGACCTCCTGCGCCTATCAGCTGGCGTCGATCTTCCGCGCGGCGTTCGGGGAGCGGTACGGGATCATCTCCACCAACGAAGCCCGCTGCTGCGGGGTTTCCCTTCCCAAGAGCGGGACCACCCCCGAGGCGCTGGAGCTGTACGGTCTTTTGAACACCTTCGCCCGCGACGGAGTGCGGGGAGCGGTGATGGAGGTCTCGTCCCAGGGCTTGCAGTACGATCGGGTGCTGGGAATCGAATTTGCCGTGGGGATCTATCTCAATCTGTCCCCCGACCACATTTCCCCCACGGAGCATAAGGATTTTGAGGAATATAAGGCGGCAAAGCGCAAGATGCTGACTCTGTGCCGCACGGGCATCGTCAATCTGGACGACCCCTACGCTCGCGAGATGATCTCCGCCGCCACCTGCAAACGGCTGATCACCGTTTCCCTCTCCGACCCCAACGCCACCTACCGCGCCGACCATATGGCGCTGACCACCGACGGCATGACCTTCACCGTGCGGGGCGGAGCCTTGGAGGGCGCCCGCTTCACGCTGAATATGGCGGGCGAGTTCAACGTATCCAACGCCCTGTGCGCCTTAGCGGCGGCGGTGGAGCTGGGCATTCCCCTGTCCGCCCTGCAGGAGGGGCTTTCCCAAGCCCGCATCAAGGGGCGCATGGAGCAGTTTGACGTGGGAGGGGTTCGGGTGATCGTGGATTACGCTCACAACGGGCTCTCTTTTGAAAAGGTTTTTGATTTTGCCGACCGCTTCTTCCCCGAGGCGCGCAAGATCGTGGTCTACGGATGCCCCGGCAACAAGGCTCTGGACCGACGCACGGAGATGTCCGACGTGGCGGGACAGCGGGCGGATTTCGTGGTGCTCACCGACGATGACCCCGCCGAGGAGGATCCCGACGCCATCATGGATGAGGCGCAGGTGATGCTTCTCGCCCACGGCGCCGATTTTGTCCGCATCCACGACCGTCCTCAAGCCATCGCCCACGCCGTTTCCCTCTGCCGCCCCGGAGACCTTCTCCTGCTTTTGGGCAAGGGCCACGAGACGGGGCAGGCGGTCCGCGGGAAAAACGTTCCCTACGGGGGAGACCGTGCCGCCGCCGAGGCTGCCTTTACCGCTCTTATTCCTACCGTTTGAATCAAAGGAGGATCGTATCATGCAACCCAATGAACGCGAAGACGTGACGAAAGCCCCGTCCGAATCCTACGAGGAATTCGATATTTCTGCCTTCGACTTTTCCATCGCCGATCCGGGCGATTCTGCGGAGGCGCCCAAGGAGGCGGAGATCCCCTCGGAAGCGGTCGAAGCGCCGCCTGCCGTGAAGCAGACGAAAAACGCCGCAAAAAAGGTCCGCGCGCCCAAGGAGAAGCCCGTCTCCTCCGACGATTCCGATCGGGTGTTGTCTCTCGGGAAATCGGTCCTGCGTTATGCCCTTCGTCCCGCGGGGCTCTATGATCTTCTCCCCGAATGGCTCTGGCCCGTGGCGCTGGCGGGGGTGGCGCTTCTTTCCACTCTGTTCTATACCGCCGTGGCGCTGGATTGGAGGCAGAACGGTCTGATCGCCGACGATCGGTTGGGGCTGTTTATCCTCATCGGGGCGGTGACGGGTGCCTGCTCGGCGCTGTTGTTTGCGGGGGGAAGTCAGATCTTGTCCCTGCTCTGCAATCGGGAGCGCATCTCCCCCTTCCGCATGCTCTTCCCCCTCTGCGGGGCTGCCGTTTATCCCACGTTGCTTCTGACTGCGGCGCTGATCGTGCAGGCGGCGGGCGGGGTTGCGGTGTCCATGTCCTTCGGGGTGGTCGCCCTGCTCTGGTGGCTTTTCATTCTGCTTGAGGTCCTGCGGGATCGGTTCGGAGCAAAATATTTTCCCATCATCACCTTCGTTACAGTCTTCGGCTATCTGATCTTTGCCGTGATGACCCTGACCTTTTCGTTGCGATAAGGAGGAAACGCCGTGAAATTTGACCGTTATACCATCGTCGGCTTGCTCTGCGCCCTGCCTTATCTGATCTTCGGCGTGGTCCTCACCAAGCCCGACGCCGCCTCCATCCTTACCTATCTTATCCTCACCGTGGCGCTCACGGGGGGCGAGGTGGCGTGCTACGATATGCTTCTGGGGCAACGGCGCCATCTCTGGCTCTATCGGGTGCCCTTCTCCCTGCTCTTTTTGCTGGTGCAGTTCACTCTGGCATGGGACGTGATGATCCCCTTCTACCTCATGGGGCAGTTCTCCATGGGCGTGGCGTCGGTCAAGGAGCGCTTTGAGCATATGCCCAAATCCCGCGCCGCCAAGCCTCTGGTCATTTCGGTGATCGCCTCGGCGGTCTACCTTGCCATTGCTCTGATCACGGGGGTGCGCGCATGAAAAAGACGATCCTTCTGCTTCTGACCCTCGTGCTTCTGATCGGCGTATTCGCCCTGCCCTTCCACGCCACCGTCCACCTGCTCTGCCTCTGCGGGCGGGAGACCGCCTCTGCGGACGGAAACGGCTACATGATCTACGATTGCCTGGGCTGCGGGCGGAACTATACCTCCTGCACCTGCCATTCCTGCTGGTGCGGAAGCTCGGTGGAGCGCTTCACCGACGGGGAGGGGCTCCATATCACCTGTAAGGACTGCGGTCTTCCCTGCGAGGATTGCGTCTGCCGCGACCGAAGCTATTACGACGCTCTGCTTACCGTCACCCAAGGGCTGACGGGGGTGGACGTGCCCAACCCCGACAACGGCGCTCTCATTTCCGTTGCCTGCTTTGTGCCCTTTGCTGTCTTTCTGATCCTTTATTATACCGTCTACCGTCGCCGCACCTCCGCCGCCCGCAAGAATCGGGTGCCCCGCGTGGAGCGGGAGCTGGATAAGATCGACCGCATTTCCGATCCCGCCGAGCGGTATGCGCTGGCAAAATCCACCGAGGAGACCCTGCGCGCCAACGAAAATTATTCCCTGCGGGAGGTCCGCATGATCTCTCTGCGGAAAAATGAGGTCTTTGCACAGGCTCTGGAGGAGGAATGGATCCGCGATACGGTGGCGGAGAACCTGCGTGCCTGCCGCAACTCCAATTCTCTGGGGTTGTACGGCAATCCCGAGCGCACGGACCTGCAATGGGATCCCCGCAAGGGAGACTTCTCCGAGCACCGTCTGCAGATCTGCGCCCGCACCCCTGCCGAATACGTGACCGCATGGGACAGCACCGATCCGAAGATCGCTCTCTTTGAGATGGTGACTCCCCTCAACGGACGGGAAAACAATCTCCTGCCCCCTTTGTCCTCGGTCTCTCGCTATACCACCCGCATTTTCGATAAGGAGCCTTTGTCCCATCAGATGACCGACCCCTCCACCGAGGAGGAGCGGATCAACACCCTGAAGGCGTTGGTTCCCGACGGAGACGTCGATGCGTTGCTCCGCCTGCCCGAGCGGCAGGGAGAGCCCCGTAAGGCGCCTGCGGGTCTGCCCTCCGAGGCACCCCGACGCATGGGCGACAAAAACCGTTTTCCGGGAGGGACTGCCAAATGAAATACGTATACACCACCCGTGAGTTGTTAGCCGTGCTCCATTCCGCAGGCATGGAGCCCACCCCCGCCTCCCCCTTCCGTGGGCTGATGACGGTGAACTGTGATCTGCCCACCCTGCCCCTGCCTCCCGAGCAGAGGCTTCTTGCCACCTTCGCGCTGACCCCCACCCGCACCGTCTCCGTGGGGCGGAGAAGCGCCGCCGACGGGGATCTGTATCTTCTGAACATCGGAGCCATCTGGTATCTCTATTCCCGTTTGGAAAAGCAGGATCTGCACGTGTTCGAGGCATATTTCGACCGTCCCCGCCTGCTGAAGTTCTTAGCCAAGAATTTTACTCCCTTCT
Source organism: Clostridia bacterium (assembly GCA_017424085.1). Taxonomy (GTDB): domain Bacteria; phylum Bacillota; class Clostridia; order Oscillospirales; family UBA644; genus RGIG995. The sequence goes on along the minus strand of JAFPBP010000016.1, from coordinate 5,760 downwards.
ATTCCCCCAACTTCGGCGCATACACGCAGCTGAACCTGCGGCTGACCGAGGATGAATATCTGGTCTGGAACCTGATCCGCGCCCTGTACGCCTCCCGCGCCCGCAACGGCATGGGGAACAACCACGCCTTCCGTGCCGACGATCTGAAGATCCCCGATCTGACGGCATATCTGTGCAATTACGCCGACGAGCTGAGCCTTTCCGCCCTGTCCTCCCGCCTGCGTCTTCTTACCGATGAAAAGACCCACGAGGCAATGGATGAGGCGCTCGGCGGGCTGGAGCGAAAGGGAGTTCTGACCCCCGATCTGGCGCCCGTGGTGGAGCACGAGGACGAGGCGTACTGTCTGACCCGCACCGCCATGGAGCGATTGGACGACGGCATGCTGGTGGATACCCTGCGCTTTGCCGACCGCACCGATCCCGCCCACGTGGGTGAAATGCTTTTGTGCCTGCGGCGGGACGGAGTTCTGGCGCTGATCCCCACCAAGGAGGGCGTTGCCCTTCGCACCTTCCCCGACGTGCCCTGGGAAGAATTGATCTGACGAAAGGATCTCTGTATGATCGAAGCATACGCTGCCAAGCGGCGGGGGCTGACCCGCCTGAACGTATTGGACGAGACCCGCTACGAGGAATGCATGGAGGACTACGTGGAGCCGCTTCTGAAGCGGTACCGCCATCAGGGCTTCCTCACCATCGTGCGGGGCATGCGTCTGAATTACGAATATTATCTCAACGCCGACCCCGTGGGAGCGGTGGTCATTTGCCACGGCATGACCGAATCGGCGGAAAAATATCGGGAAATGATCTTTTATTTCCTGGATGCGGGCTATTCGGTCTTCGCATTGGACCTGCGGGGGCACGGAAAATCCTACCGTGAGCCCAAGGATCACACCTTGGTGCACATCGGAAAATTCCGCGATTACGTGAACGATCTGCACCTCTTCGTGCAGCGCATCGTCCGCCCCAACGCCGTCAACCAGCCCCTGTACCTCTTTGCCCATTCCATGGGCGGCGCCATCGGAGCCATGTATTTGTCCAAATATCCCGTGGTTTTCCGCCGTGCCATCTTGAACTCCCCCATGATCGCCCCCTGCACCAACGGCATGCCCCTGTTTCTGGTGCGCCCCATGGCGGCGATCCTCAGCCTCTTCGGTGCGCGCAAAAAGCGGGTCTTCACCTTCGGAGAATTCGACGAGGAGGAGCCCTTTGAGACGGCAGCCGCCACCTCCTTCGCCCGATACGACTATTATCGGCAGAAGCGGGCGCAGTACCGCCATCTGCAGACCAACGCCCCCACCTACGGCTGGCTCCTGCAGGCAACGGGGGTGACCAAGACGATCCTGAACAAGGACGCCTGCGCCATGGTGCAAGCCCCCGTGCTTCTCCTGCGGGCGGCGACCGATCATTACGTCAAGCCCAAGCCGCAGGAGACCTTCATCTCCCGCATCCCCCACGGGGAATTGGTGGAGATTGCCGACGCCAAGCACGAGATCTTCCTGTCGGAAAACCGCGTGCTTCAGCCCTATCTGGATCGGATCCTGTCCTTTTTTGCCAAGTAAACACCCATCACGTGACGGAACGTAACTCCGAGGAAGGCGATACCGTGACCATTCGCGACTATATGAAGAATCACCTGCTCTTTTTGGACGGTGCCACGGGCACCATGCTTCAAAAGGCAGGATTGGAACGGGGCGAACGCCCCGAGACCCGCAATCTGACCAACCCCGATCTCATTCGTTCGGTGGCGGCGGCTTATTTTGACGCAGGCAGTAACGTGGTCTGCGCCAACACCTTCGGCGCCAATCGCTTGAAATTCGGAGCCGACCCCGAGGAGGTCATCGCGGCGGGTCTGCGCCTTGCCGCCGAGGCGCGGGCGCAATCAAAGGCGCCTCAGGAAAAATTTATTGCTCTGGATATGGGTCCCACGGGGCGGCTTCTTGAGCCCTACGGGGATCTGGATTTCGACGAGGCGGTGGACGCCTTCGCCGAGGTTGCCCGTCTGGGGGCAAAGCACGGCGCCGATCTGATCTATATTGAAACCATGACCGATTGCTACGAGACCAAAGCCGCTCTCTTGGGGGCGAAGGAGGCGTGCGATCTTCCGATCTTCGTCTCCAACGCCTACGGAAGCGACGGACGCCTGCTCACGGGGACCACTCCCGAAGCCATGGTTGCTCTTTTGGAGGGCATGGGCGCCGATGCCATCGGTGCCAACTGCTCCTTCGGGCCGCAGCAGCTGCAGGACGTGGTGCGCCGCCTGCTTTCGGTGGCGTCGGTTCCCGTGCTGTTCAAGCCCAATGCGGGCCTGCCCCGTCGGGAGGGGAACGCCACGGTCTACGATATTTCTCCCCAACAGTTCGCTCAAGGGGTTGTCTCCATGATGAAGGAAGGGGTCCGCATTGCGGGGGGATGCTGCGGCACCACCCCCGAGCATCTGTCCGCTCTCACAGCCGCCGCCGCGGGGCTGTCTCCTCTGCCCGTGGAGAGCAAGGGGCGGTGCGTGATCGCCTCTCCCTCCCGTCTGGTCTCCTTCGACGGTGCCCCCGTGGTCATCGGAGACGGCATCAACCCCAAGGCGAAGGACGATCTGCGGCAAGCCCTGCAGGAGGAGGACCTGGATTCTCTTCTGGACGAGGGGCTGGATCAACGGGATGCGGGTGCCCACGTGCTGAACGTGAACGCGGCAGTTCCCGATGGGGACGAGACATCCCTGCTGACCCAAGCGGTCTGCCATCTGCAGAGCATGGTGCATCTGCCCCTGCAGATCCATACCTCCGATCCCGTCGCTCTGGAATCTGCCCTGCGGCATAACAACGGAAAAGCCCTGATCCGAGCTCTGGATGGCACGGAAGCGTGCATGAAGGCGGTGTTCCCCCTCATGAAGCGCTACGGCGCCGTTGCCGTTGCCCGCACGGGGGATGAATCGGGCGTTCCCGCCACCGCCGAGGAGCGGGTCGCAATCGCCCTTCGCATCCTCAAGCGGGGAGAGGAATACGGCGTTTCCAAGCACGATCTTCTCTTTGACCCCCTCGCCGATGCCGTGGGCTTGGAAGCGGTGCGCCGCCTTACCGAATTGGGCTGCAGAACCTTTTGGGATCTGTCCGACCTGCCCCAGGGGGAGTCTCCCGCCGCACATCTCACCCGTGCCCTGGAGCAGGGGTTGAGCGCCGCTCAATTCGACCCCAATGATTCGGAATTCATGAACGCCTGCGAATCCTTTGCCAAACGCGGGTAAGCTCGTTTCGCAGGGGCACGATTTCATTCCGCCGTACCGGCTCCCTCTTTGCAGGGAGCCTTATTTTTGTACGCCGACTTTCTTTTTTTGTGCCGTTCAAAAGTTCCCTCTCGGACGCAAAGATAAGAATGATCGACGAACAAGGGCAAGCCTCGTCTCTTGGGGGAAACTCTTTGCGTTTTTTGGAAGGGGTAAATGCGGGATTTTATCGTACTAAAAAGAGAAAATCATGCTGAATTTAGTACTATTTTTGGGTGTTTCGGGAAAACTATTGACATAGACGCGAGATGGTAGTATAATATTGACATTGGCTATTGCCAAAATATTACGAATGAGGTAAGACACAATGAAACTTGCAAAAAGATTGCTTTCCTTGGCGCTTGCTCTGTTGATGGTCTTCGCGTTGTTTGCTTGTAACGACGATCCTGTGGACACCAACACCGGTTCTCAAAACACCAACAACACCGATACCAACTCTGACAACACGTCTTCGGAGGAAGTCTCCTTCGATCCCGGTCCCCGTCCTTATGACGAGACCAAGGGTAAGACCTTCTACATTATTCAGCATCAGGATGCCGCGACTCCCTTTAATTATTCTCAGGACTCTCTGATGGGTGAAAAGATTGCGGAACGCATTAATGAGATCGAAACTGCTTACGGCGTGACCGTTGAATTCGTCCCGGTTGCTTACAGCGACGCTTTCGCTACCGCCATGCAGCAGATGGAGGTTACCGGCGCAGGCGGCGATATCGTTTTCTCCACCAACAACTCCAAGCTGAGACTGGCTCTGGGCGTCGGCGCGGAAACCTCTCTGATGGTTGACCTTTTGACCGTTGATCATATCATCAACTTCTGGGATATGGACAAATGGGGCAACATCATTTCCCGTGAAACCATGATGGCAGGCGGTACCTTCTACGGCGTTGCTCCCAATCTGTGGATCGACCGTACTCCCCTTCCCTTCTACCTTCTGGTTTACAACCGCGACTTGCTGAAGGAATTCGAGGCTCTTGATCCTCAGGAAGCATGGGAGAAGAAGGAATGGGATCGTGACGCAATGCTCGAATCCATCACCTCCGTTTACGACGATTCCACCGGCGTTACCATCTTCGGTATTGCCGCTCAGGGTCTTCATATGACCCGCGCTACCGTTCTTTCCACCGGCGCTCAGCTGGTTAACATTGATAAGATCAATGCCGACGGTACTGTTGAATGGCACAACGGCTTCAAGAATGCCGACGTTGTGGAAGCTCTCCAGTGGCTGAAGAACGCTTATAACGAGAACACCAAGTACTTCAACAATCTTTGGGTCTCCAGCTCATGGGTCCATCAGGATCCCCTGCTGAACGGCGAAGCTGCTTACTGCATGACTCGTCCCGACGTTCTGCTCAACCAGATCGTCGTGGAGGCTGACTTCGACTTCGGTCTGGCTCTGTGGGCAGGTGCTGAACCCAACCAGATGACCGGCTACTACGAAAACAGCAGCGGTATCACCATCCCTGTCTTTGCCAATAAGATCGAGCATTCCGCATTCATTATGTGGGATCTGTTCGAGGGATTGAACGGCATTGAGAGCTTTGACGATCTGATCAGCTACTACCGTGAAACCTACTTTACCTCCGATCTGGACGTTACCTTCCTCCTGCGTGACGGTGCAACCCTCATGTACTCCTACTGGCCCAACGGTGTAGACAGCCTTTGGACCAACCTGGGAGGCGGCTTGCTCAGCGCCGCTTCCGTTCAGGGCCTTGTTGATAAGTACGCAGGCTCCACCGATACTATGATCGACCAGCACGTGGTTCCCAACCAGGTTGCGCTTGCGAAGTATCGTTCCGAAGGCTTCTTCGATTGATTCGATTGAATTGAATTTCTCTTGCACGGAGGCGTAACATACGCCTCCGTGCTTTTTTGCAAAAAAACAGCGTGGTCTGTCGTTTGACAAACCACGCTGAAATTTTTCGGTTTTTCTGCAATCAGTCGGCAGAGTAGGGAAGAAGACCCAGCTGACGAGCGCGCTTGATCGCCTCGGTGAGGGCTCTCTGATGATAAGCGCAGGTAGCGGTCACGCGGCGGGGGAGGATCTTGCCTCTCTCGCTCATGAACTTACGCAGCTTCGCAACGTCCTTGTAGTCAATGACGGTGTTGGGGTCAGCGCAGAACTGGCAGACCTTCTTGCGGGGCTTTCTCTTGAAATCGCGGGGACCCTCGGTGCGGGGAGCACGCTCGGTGCGTTCCGCAGGAGCGGCAGCCACGGGAGCAGTGTTGTTGGTATTATTCTCCATGATACGGAAATCTCCTTTCGTAAATTAAAAATCGCTTCTCAGAAGGGCAGCTCCGCATCTCCGCCGTCTACGTCCTTGATATCGGAGAAGAAGTCGGAATTGGATGCGTTGGAGAAGCCTTCCCGGTCATTCATCGCAGGGGATGCGACGGAAGCGGATGCGGAGGAATCGCGGTTCTTGGATTCACCAAACTGCAATTCGTCCACGATGACGCGGGTGGTACGCCGATTGTGACCTTCCTTG
>JAFPBP010000150.1 GCA_017424085.1 Clostridia bacterium | reverse complement strand
GCTTCAGCGCCGCAACCCCCACGCCTTGGGGGAAATTCGCCTGATCGGAGGGGTAAAAAACGCCCTTGGTCAACACCTCGCATTGCACCGCCTCCGCAGAGGGATAGCATGCGCCGAGAAGGTCGGCTTTGTCCTTCGCCTTGGGGCGCAGAGCGAAGATCACGTGCTCTCCGTCGGAAACGCAATCGAAATTGATCAGAAGCTTGTCCTTCACGGCAGCCTTATGCTTGGACGCAAACGCCGACGAGCCCAGCAATCCCGCCTCCTCCAGATCGAAGAAGACAAACGCCGCTGTGCCGTCGGGAGCGGTCCGATCCATCAGCTCCAGCAGGGTGATCACCCCCGAGGAGTTGTCGTTGACGGTGTGCTTGTTGGCGGGACCCGCCATCATAAGGAAGAGCAAAAGAAGGAACGTGAGATAGGTGATCCAGTATCCCGCCTCAAAGGTCAGTTGAGTCCCCGCAAGAAGAGCGATCCCGTGAGCGATCCCGCTGACCGCGCCCACCACGGCAAGCATCCCCACCACCAAAAGCAGCTGATAGAGAAGATAGATCCCAAAATGCTTGGGCGTAATGAAATTGGGGAAGGGAAGCACGGCACAGGTATCGTAATGAGCGCCGAACACCACCTTGGCGGCGTCGGGATCCCCGACCACGATATTCCGCACCCCAAAGGCGCCCTTCTCCACCGAGCAGGAATATCCCCGCGCCTCGGCGAAGGTGCGGACGAATTCCATAAATTCAGTCTTCTGTTTTCCCGTTTTGCGGATCTGATACCGATCCAGCAGGGTTTTTGCGATCTCGGTCATAAAAGCACCGCCTTTTCTCTGTTCTCCGTTTCATTATAACACAGACGAAACGAAAAGAAAAGACCTTTTTCGCAAGTTTCGATTTTTGTAAAAAAACGACGGGCGGTCGCGGTTGTGACCGCCCGTCGGGGGAGTTACTGCAATTCGGGGTGGAACTCTTCCTTCTTCACCGCGTCCAGAAGGGCATCGGCGGTGACGGCATCAGAGTGAGAGACAACCACGGTCTTTTTGGCAAGATCCACGACGATCTCGTTCACGCCGTTCAGGGCGGACAGAGCAGTGCGGATCGCCTTTTCGCAATGGCCGCACATCATATCGGGGACGATCAAAACGGTTTTCATCATATCATTCTCCTTTTCGGGTTGAATTACGGGTTCACAGGCGCAGACCGCAGGGGCGGCATGCCCGACGGAAGGCAGGGTCAGCTTCAATCGATTGAGCCGAAGGGCGTTCCCCACCACGCATACCGAGGACATAGACATGGCGGCGGCGCCGATCATGGGATTGAGCAGGGGACCTCCGATCAGGGTCAGAAGACCTGCGGCGGCGGGGATTCCCGCCGTATTATAGGCAAACGCCCAAAAGAGGTTCTGTCGGATGTTCCGCATGGTAGCGCGGGACAGACGAATGGCGGACCACACGGCGCGGGGATCGTTCTTCATCAGCACCAGATCGGCGGAATCGATGGCGATATCCGAGCCCGACCCGATGGCAATGCCGATGTCTGCCTCCGCAAGGGCAGGAGCATCGTTGATGTCGTCTCCCACCATGGCAACGCACCGTCCCTCCTCCTTCAGACGGCGGATCACGGCGTGCTTTTCCTCGGGCAATACCTCCGCCTCCACCTCGTCGATGCCCAGACGGGCGGCGATGGCAAGAGCGGTGGCGCGGCGGTCTCCCGTGAGCATGACCACGCGGATGCCTTCCTTTTTCAACAGATCCACCGCAGGGCGGCTTTCGGGGCGCTCCGAATCGGCAAGAGCGATCAAGCCCAGCAGTTCCCCGTTCCGTGCAACGAACACGGGAGTCTTTCCCTGCGAGGACAGGGCTGCGGAGGATTCCTCCGATTCCGCAGAAAGGGAGATTCCCTCCTCCTTCATCAAGGCGGCGGTGCCCATCAGAATGCGGGCGCCGTCCACCGAAGCGTCAACTCCGCTTCCGCTGAGGGCGCGGAATTCCTCGGGAGAGGAGGGAGTCAAGCCCCGTTGTTCGGCAAAGGAAACGATGCCCTCTGCCAAGGGATGCTCCGATGCGGATTCCGCAGAGGCGGCGTATTGCAAAAGCTCGGACTCGGTTCCGCTTGTGGGGATCAGATCGGTGACGCGGGGATGCCCCTCGGTGAGGGTTCCCGTTTTATCGAAAACCACCGTATCCACCGAATGGGTGCGCTCCAGAACGTCTCCGCCTTTGATCAGGATCCCGTTGGAGGCGCCCTTTCCCGTGCCCACCAAAATGGCGGTGGGGGTGGCAAGCCCCAAGGCACAGGGGCAGGCAATGACCAGAACCGAAACGAAGATCTGCAGAATAAAGGCAAAATCCTTCCCTGCAAAGCTCCAAGCCACGGCGGAAATCAAGGCGATGGCAAGGACCACGGGGACGAAGATCCCCGAAATTTTGTCTGCAAGCCGCGCCACGGGGGCCTTGTTGCCCTGAGCGTCCTCCACCAGACGGATAACCCCCGAGAGCACCGTTTCGGCGCCCACGTGCACTACGCGGATCCGAAGCTCTCCGTTGCGGTTG
>JAFPBP010000149.1 GCA_017424085.1 Clostridia bacterium | reverse complement strand
TATTCGTCGCCCTTATAGAGACCCCAATAGGCTTTGTCTGTGTCGTAATCGGCGCGTTCCCCGTCTACGACCTTGTTGTAGAGACCGAATTCACTTTCGTCCCCTTCCACCAGATTTTCCTGATCCAGAGCTCCGCGCAGGGTTGCGGCGGTGGTGGTGATGGTGAAGGTCTTGGTTTCGCCGTTCTTGTGGACCACCTCAACGGTGATGGTCTTGGGGGTTGCGGCGTCGGTGTCGTCGTCCTTGGGGGTGCATGCGGCAAAGGCGCAGAGAGCAAAAAGAAGCGCCATCAGAAGGGATACGATGCGGATTTGCTTTTTCATGGATTCATTCTCCTTTGAAACGTTATTTTTTCAAAAAAGAACAAACAGAAAACCTCCCCTCCCATAAACCCAAGGGGCTGTTTCCGAGTCACAAGACGGGGAGCATTCCGACTGACCGCTTCTCTTCGGCTGAAAGCGGATCACGGCAATGGCGGTTGCTTCGGAGTTTCACCGAGATTTCCTCCACACGGCGGGGCCGTACCGCCGTCCTGCGGCGGTGAATTGCGTGCTTATTCTGTTTTGCACCTCATTCTAACATAATTCGGGGTGCTTTGCAAGAGATGTTTCAAAAAAGTCAAAAAAAAGTCCGTGTTCACTTTTTTGCCCCTTCGTAGTCCGAAATTTGTTACACTTATGCCACCCAAATCCTACGGAATCGGTTGACCTTTCGGGAAATTTATGATATAATATTTATATTATATCATTCCTTGAACTTACCGATCGAAAGGAGATCGTTTGAATGAACGCAACCAAACGTTTGCTGGCCTGCATTCTTGCGGCAGTGCTGTTGTTCGTTCTCCTTCCCCGTGGCGGACGTGCCGCCCCCGAAGAGCCCCCCGAGGGCTGGACGGGAATTTATACCCGCGAGGATCTTGAAAAAATTACATATTCCCCCGAGGGGAAGTTTATCCTCATGAACGATCTGGATCTGTCCGAGGCTTCCTTTAAGCCTCTCTGCTCCGAAGACCTGCCCTTCACGGGAGTGCTGGACGGAAACGGGCATTCGGTCTACGGCTTGACCGTGACCTCCGAAAAGGGGGCTGCGGGCTTGTTCTCCTACGTGACCGGCGGTGCGATCCGTAATCTTTCGGTTTCGGGGTCGGTGACCGCTCCCGTGGCGGGGATCGTGGCGGGGAACGTGACCGACGCCACCCTGTCCGACGTGACCGCTTCGGGGACCGTGACCGCTTCCTTCTGCGGCGGCGGCGTTGTAGGGCAGAGCGGCGGGGCGAAGACCTCCTTGAGCAAATGCACCTCCTCGGTTGCCCTGTCGGGAACGGTAACGGGAAAGACCGAGCTGTTTTTGGGAGGCGTGGTCGGTGCCGTGTACGGCACGGGAACCGAAATCTCCTCCTCTGAATTCAAGGGCTCGCTGACCGCAAAGGGGCCCTACCTTTCGGTGGGCGGCATTCTGGGCGCCGCTGAGGGCACTGCGGTGATCACCGCCTGCGGCAACGAGGGAACTCTTTCTCTTTCCGCCACCGATACCTCCTGCGCGGGGGGCATCGTGGGACGGGGCGGCAGTAAGGGGTTGACGGTTTCCAAATGCTCCTTCCGTGCCGATTGGTCGGTGAGCGGCTCTTCGGCGCTGATCCGCATGGGCGGCATCTGCGGGCTTCTTTCCGCTGAGGTTGCCTCTTCTGTCTCTGATTGTGTTACCTACGGCAGCCTGACCTATACGGGCGCTGCCGCCTACGTGGGCGGAACGGTGGGGCACGTGATTGCGGGTGCGGGGAACGCCTCGGTTCTGCGTTGCGCCTCCACCGCCAAGATCACGGGTGCGGGCAGTCCTCTGTTTTTGGGCGGCATCGTGGGCATGAATCTGTCGGTCTCCTCGCAGGCTCTCGTGGAGGATTGCTACGGAGCGGGCGTCATTGCTCATACGGGCGATATCGTTGACATTACGGGGACGGTCCACAGCTACGGCTTCGGCGGCATCGTGGGGCACAATGGGGGCTACGCCGTCTCCACGCTGCGCCGTTGCTTCTCCCTCTATTCCTTTGATCTGATCAACACCGTTGCCGAGGGTGCGGTGGTTGGAACCTGCTATCATTATTCCGACTCGGCTGAGATCTCGGTGGAGAATTGCTTCTATCGGGACGGCGAGGTGGAATTCTTTGCCTTCCCCGTTTCGGGTGCGGCGTTGTCCGATCCCGAAACCTACGAAACCTTTGATTTTGAGAAGGTCTGGGTTATGAACCTTCTTACGGGGCTCCCCGCCTTGAAGATCGCCGACGGACTGATCACCACCTCCCCTGCGGGAGACGTGGACGGCAACGGCATCCTCACCGCCTACGACGCCCGCCTGCTTGGGCTGTTTTTGACGGGAGAGGTGGATCTGTCTCAGCTTCAGCGGACCCGTGCCGACATCAACGGCGACGGCATCCTCAACGCCCGCGATATGGCGCTGATCCTTCTCGGGGCGCGATAACCGAATTTGCAGATCAATGAACTGGTGGATCTTGTTTATGAAAAAGAAATTGTTCAGCTCCATTCTTGTTTTCTCCATGCTGGTTTCCTTTGCGCTTCCCTTCCTTGCGGAGGAAGACGACGACGGAAAGCTTTCTCGGGGCGGGGCAATCGTCTCGGGATGCGATTACGTGTTTGCTATGAGCGGGATCAAGGATTCGGATGACAAGACCTCTCAGCATTACGCGGTCAAGGCTCAGATGTCCGCCGATCCTCACGGCTTGGCGTACGGTCTGTTCCCCGTATACGTGGATACTGCCGAGGATTTTCTCTGGACCGTTCGGCAGACCTCCAAGGGCTATACCCTGCAGGCGAAGGCATCGGGGAAGTATCTGAACATGAAGGCGAATACGGCGTACCTGTCCGACACGCCCCAGGATCTGACCCTGACCATTCTGGGGGACAGCGTTCAGATCTCCGTAGTGGACGCAGGGAAGACCTATTATCTGCGCTTCACCAACACTTATAAGCCCAATTCCTGCTGGCACGCGGGTACCTCCTCCTCCAGCAGCACCTTTACCGTTTACGGAACCGAGCATTACGATACCGAATACGATAATTCCGACCAAGAGCCTCTCTTCTCGGTCGCCTGCTTCTCCGACCTGCACGTGGACTACGGTCTGCAGGGGCTGACCTCCCCCGTCCGCAAGGGCACCGTCAAGGCGG
>JAFPBP010000015.1 GCA_017424085.1 Clostridia bacterium | reverse complement strand
TTCCGCCCCCCTCCACCTGTCCGAGACGCTTCTGGAGCAGGAATGCTGCCGACGGGCGTTTTTGCGGGGTGCTTTCATGGCAAACGGCGTAATCGTTTCTCCCGAAAAAACCTGCAGCGTGGAGTTCAAGACCTCCCACCAGATCCTTGGGAGCGAATTTTTTGAATTTTGCAAATCTGCCTTTGATTTGCTCCCAGGAATGTCTCAGCGAAACGGCAAACGGCTGATCTATTTTAAGTCTTGGGACGCCATCAAGGATCTTATGGCGCTGATCGGCGCAAAAGACGTTGTTTACGATCTGGCAAACAGAGAGATCGAGCATTCCTTCCGCAGTGAAGCAAACCGCCGTTTTAACTGCGATAACGCAAATATTCAGCGCTCCGTGGATGCGGCATCTCTTCATCGCAGTGCCATCGAAGCCCTGCGGGACAAGCAGATCGAGCTGCCCCCGCCTCTGCAGGAGATCGCAACGCTGCGGCTCCTGTACCCCGAGGAGCCCTTGGCATCCTTGGGCGAAAAGTGCAATCCCCCCATCTCCAAGGCAGGGGTTGCCCATCGATTGAAGAAAATTACGCTTATGGCAGAAAAAATAGGAGGTGTATGACATGGGATTCGTTCATCTGCACGTGCATAGTCAGTATAGCCTGCTGGACGGAATGTGCATCGTCGGCGAGGATAAAAAGCACAATGATAAAATGATGGACCTCCTGCACGAGCTGGGGCAGGACGCCATTGCCATCACCGACCACGGTAACATGTATTCCGCCATCAAGTTTTATAAATCCGCCAAGAGCCACGGCATCAAGCCCATTCTTGGCTGTGAGGTTTACGTTGCCAACCGTAGCCGCTTCCAGAAGACCCGCGAATTCGATTCGGGGTATGCACACTTGGTATTGTTGTGCGAGAACAATCAGGGGTATCAGAACCTGATCAAGATCGTTTCCAAGAGTAATCTGGAGGGCTTTTATTATAAACCCCGCGTGGACCACGAGCTTTTGGAGCAGTACCACGAGGGCTTGATCTGCCTCTCCGCCTGCTTGGGCGGTGAGATCCCCCAGCTTCTGTTGAAGGGGGAATACGAGGAGGCAAAAAAGCTTGCTCTTTGGTATCAGGGCGTGTTCGGCGAGGATCATTACTATCTGGAGCTTCAGGATCACGACCTGCCCGAGCAGAAGACCGTTCTTGACGGGCTTTTGCGCTTGCACGAGGAAACGGGAATCCCCCTCGTTGCCACCAACGACGCCCACTATATGCGAAAAAGCGACGCAAAGGCGCAAAAGGTGCTTTTGTACGTTCAGATCAAAAAGACCATCAACGAAGAATGCGGCATGGGCTTTGAGACCGACGAATTCTACGTCAAGTCCGAGGACGAGATGCGTTCCTTGTTTGAATACGTTCCCGAGGCGTGCGACAATACGGTGAAGATCGCCAATATGTGCAACGTCTCCTTTAAGAATCTGGACGATCCCGATCATAAGGAATATCACCTTCCCGACTTCCGTCTGCCCGACGGCAAGGATCACTACGAATTCCTGCGCGAGCTTGCCTACGAGGGCTTCGACAAGAAGTATCCCGAGCGCACCCCCGAGCTGATCGAGCGTCTGGAATACGAGCTGAGCGTGGTTCACAAGATGGGATTCGTGGACTACTTCCTCATCGTCAGCGACTACGTTCGCTTCGCCAAACGGTCCGGTATCCCCGTAGGACCGGGGCGCGGATCGGGTGCAGGCAGTATCGTTGCGTACTGCATTGAGATCACCAACATCGAGCCCATCAAATATAACCTTCTTTTCGAGCGCTTTCTGAACCCCGAGCGCGTTTCCATGCCCGACTTTGACGTGGACTTCTGCGTGGATCGCCGTCAAGAGGTGGTCGATTACTGCATCAACAAATACGGCGCCAAGAGCGTGGCTCAGATCGTCACCTTCGGTACCATGAAGGCGAAGATGGCAGTCAAGGACGTTGCCCGTGTTCTGGAGTTCACTCCGCAGGAGGCAAATGCCATCGCCAAGCTTCTGCAGGACGGCATGAAGATCATGGAATCTGTGGAGCTGGTTCCCGAGCTTCGCACCATGTATCAGACCGATCCCCGCGTCAAGGAGTTGATCGACCTTTCCGCAGGGGTGGAAAACGCACCCCGTCATACCTCCGTGCACGCCTGTGGTGTGGTTATCACCTACGGTGACGTTTCCGACTACGTTCCTCTCGCCATTCAGGACGATATGCCCGTGACTCAGTACGATATGATCATCGACGAGGAGCTGGGCTTGCTGAAAATGGACTTTTTGGGGCTTCGCAACCTGACCGTTATCGAGGACGCTTGTGTGCAGATCCGCAAAAAGGTCCCCGCGTTTAATATCAATACGGTCGATATGGACGATGCCGCCGTATACGGCATGCTCTCCAACGGTTATACCGACGGTGTGTTCCAGCTGGAGTCGGGAGGCATGAAAAAGACCCTCATTCAGCTTCAGCCCAAGAACATCGAAGATATTACCGCCGTTATTTCCCTCTATCGTCCCGGACCCATGGAGTCCATTCCCGCTTACGTGTTCAACAGCAACCATCCCGACAAGATCACCTATAAGCACGAGTCCTTGCGCCCCATTCTGGAGGTTACCAGCGGATGTCTGGTCTATCAGGAGCAGGTCATGCAGGTGGTTCGTGAGCTTGCGGGCTACTCCTTCGGTCGCGCCGACGTGGTGCGCCGCGCCATGGGTAAAAAGAAGATGGAGGTCATGCAGCAGGAGCGGGAATACTTCGTCAACGGAAAATTCTCCGCCGACGGAACCATGGAATTGCCCGGTGCGGTTCGCAACGGCGTGCCCGCTGAGATCGCAAACGCCATCTTTGACGAAATGATCGATTTCGCCAAATATGCCTTTAACAAGTCCCACGCCGCCGCCTACGCTTTCGTTACCTATTATACCGCATTTTTGAAATGCCACTATCCTCAGGAATATATGTCCGCCCTTTTGACCAGCGTTCTGGACAAGACCGACAAAATGGTTGGATATATCAACGAATGTAAGCGCATGGGCATTCGTGTTCTTGCTCCCGATATCAACGAATCCGAGGTTAATTTCTCGGTTGCGGGCAACGATATCCGCTACGGGCTCTCCGCCGTGAAAAACGTAGGTAAGGCTGTTGTGGAGCAGATCATTAACGAGCGCGTTTCCAACGGACCGTTTATGAACTTCTATGAGTTCTGCGAGCGCATGATGAAGGCGAGCAACGATATCGACTCCCGTACCGTGGAAAGCCTGATCCTGTGCGGCGCCTTCGATTCCTTCGGGCTTCGCCGCAAGCAGCTGATCTCCGCTTATGCAGACATTCGAAAGAGCCTGCAGGTCTCCATCCGCGAGGAGCAGGAGGGGCAGATCTCCTTGTTCGGGATCTCCACAGAGGAGGAGCGCAAGAATTCCGCAGCCGCCATTTATCGCTATCCCGACGTTCCCGAATATTCCAAAAAAGAGCTTCTCACCATGGAAAAGCAGGTCACGGGTCTTTACCTGTCCGACCACCCCATGAACGAATATGAATCCATGTTCGAGTCCACCGAGGCGGAGCGCATTGCCGCCTTTAACGACGAGGACAACGGATATCAGAACAATCAGCGGGTCCGTGCCTTTGGAATTCTCACCAAGGTCACCCGCAAGATGACCAAGAACGAAACCATGATGGCGGTCCTTCAGCTGGAGGATCTGACCGGTGCCATGGAGGTTCTGGTCTTCGGAAAGGCATACGAGCGCCTGTCCGCAAAGCTGATCGAGGATGACGTGGTGATCATCACGGGCAAGCTCAGCATCGAGGACTCCCTGCGGGAGGACGACGAGGGCGAGGGCAGAGAAGCCGCCAAGCTGATCGCCCAGGAGATCGATCCCGTTCGTAACCCCAACGAGCCTATGGTCATTGAGCAACGGGTTCAGACCGAGGTCCGCCAGCTGTTCGTTCAGGTCAATCAGACCGATGCGGGCAAGATCAACGAAACCGTTGCCTGCCTGCAGGAATTCCCTGGGAACAACGAGGTCTTCTTCTATTTCCCCGATTCCAAAAAGCAAGCCAAATTTACGCACGCCCGTGTGGATCTTTCCTGGATGCTTCTCAGTAGACTGAAGGGCATTCTGGGAGACCGTAACGTGGCGATCAAGGTGGTGAAACGCTGATGATCCGAATTTTACCCTTGAATCTGGACCGCCCCATGTTCTGTCTTTACGACGATGCGACCCTTCTTGCCAAGTGCTTCTATTCCCAAGAAACGGGGGAGATCTACGGCATTGAAGCAATCCGTGAGACAGAAACCAAGCCCCTGCGCGCCGCTCTTCTCAAGGCTGTTATGAGCAGTCTGGAATATGCGGGTATCACCGAAGCGTGGTCTCGGGATGAAAGTCTGTTTCCCGTGCTGAAGGCGCTCCGCTTTCAGCCTCGTGCAGACGGCAGTATGTGGGTCTCTCTGGTGGGATATTTCACCTCTGCCTGCGAATGCCATTGAATTGATAGAAAAACGCTTCCCGAAGTCACGGGAAGCGCTTTTTTTGTTATTTTCGGATCTTGATCACGTTTGTGGGGCATTGCTCTTCTGCGGTTTCCGCTTCGATCTTATATTTTGCGGGAATCTGTTCTACCCGCACGCTTGCCGCCTCGGTGCCCTCCTGACGGAACACGGAGGGGCAAATGTCAGCGCAAAGACCGCAATGAATGCACCCCGATTGGTTGATTTCAGCCTTCATAGTTATCACCTCACCGATCACAGTTTTCCCCTGCGGGCGAGTTCTATTCGGCGAAAAAACCGTCATTTTTATCCTTTGTCTTCGGTCAGCGTCAAGGTTGTTTCCAAGGTTTTCCCCGAGCGATAATAGGTGATTTTGACCGAGTCTCCCACCTTATGCTCCTTCTTGATGGCTTCGATCTCGTTGAGGGTGGTAACCGCTTTTCCGTCGAAGGAAAGAATGATGTCGTATTTTCTCAACCCCGCCGTTTGTGCCGCGCTTCCTTCTGTGATCTGCGTAATATAGAATCCTTGGGGAAGATTGTATCTGCGGGACATGGATTCGGTGATTTCGGTTCCCTCTGCAATGCCCGTGGCGGGACGGTCCTTCACGTAGCCGTATTCTTTGAGATTGTTGATGATCTGAATCGCGTCGTCAATGGGGATGGCAAATCCGATGCCCTCCACCTCCGTGGAGGCGATCTTTGCCGAAACCACGCCGATCACCTTTCCCGAGGCATCCACCAAAGCCCCGCCGCTGTTTCCGGGGTTCACCGCCGCATCGGTCTGGATCATGGTGGAAACCCCGTTTTCACCCGAGACCTGACGGTTTAATCCGCTCACGATCCCCACCGTCACGCTGTTTGCGTATTCGATGCCCAAGGGATTTCCGATGGCGATGGCGGTTTCGCCCACCAGCAGATTCGCCGAAGAGCCCATGGTCGCCGCCGGAAGGTTTGACGCACCCTCCACCTTTAACAGAGCAAGGTCGGTTTGCTTGTCTGCCGCGATCAGCGTGGCGTCGCGTTCCCGACCGTCGTCAAAAATGACCGTGATAAAGGCGTTTTTATATTGCTGTGCATATTCGATCACGTGCTGATTGGTGATCACGTACCCGTCTGCGGTCCAGATGATCCCCGAGCCCGTGGAGGTTGCCGCCTCGGTCTGATATTGGAAAAATCCGTTGGTGACGGTTTGGGACGGCACCGTCACGCAAACGCAGACCACCGACGGACGCACCGCCGAGACCACGGTGGTGATGGCTTGTGCCTCCTGCCGCAGCTGGGTCTCCGCCTGCTCCAGATCCTCGGGGGAGACGTCAATGATCCCTCCGTTCGTTTCGTTCTTTTGATTTTCGATCTGCTTTTCCAGCGCCGCGATGCGCGCCTCGTAATCGGCTTTCAGTTTTTCCGATTCGCTTTTGAGTTTGGAAACGCTTGCCCAAAAAGCTCCCACCAACGCTAACGCCACAAGCAATGCCGCGATCGCAATTCCGGAGCCTTTTTTTTGCGGTTTCATCTCAAATTCTTCCATGTTCCGTGATCCTTTCTTCCGTGTTGATTATATTATACGCCGATTTTTCGGAAAGATTATTTATCAAAATTCATTATTTTGTGGCAGAATCGAGAAAAATACAGAAATTCCGAACAATAAAAAGCCTCCCCATATGAAAAGGGAGGCTTCTTCGTATGTATGCTTTTTTATTTCGTGCCGAAGATACGGTCGCCCGCATCGCCCAGACCGGGAACGATGTAGCCGTGATCGTTGAGGCATTCGTCCAGCGCTGCGCAGTAAACGGGGATGTCGGGGTGATCCTCGTTTATTCTGCGAACACCCTCGGGAGCCGCAAGAATGTTGACGCAACGGATGTTCTTGACACCCTTGTTCTTCAACAGGGAGATCGCCGCAGAGGCGGAGCCGCCCGTTGCCAGCATGGGGTCAACCAGGAAGACGTGTCTTTCTTCAATGTCCGTGGGCAGCTTGCAGTAATATTCCACGGGCTCCAGCGTATTGGGGTCACGGTAAAGCCCGATGTGTCCCACCTTAATGTTGGGGATCAGGTTCAGAACTCCGTCCACCATGCCCAGACCTGCGCGCAGAATGGGAACGACGGCAAACTTCTCGTTTGCAAGAACGGGAAGGGTTGCGGTGGTGATGGGAGTGGTGATCTCTGCGGTCTTCATTTCCAGATCGCGGGTCACCTCGTAGCAGAGAAGACCTGCAATTTCGCTTGCAAGCTCGCGGAATTCCTTGCAGCCCGTGTCAACGCTTCTCATCATGGAAAGCTTGTGCTGAATCAGAGGATGGTTCGTAATATTAACGTTCATAAGGCTCGATCTCCTTTATTTTAATCTTCCAGCATGTTGATGCGGCGCAGGTGTTTTCCGCCCTCAAAGGGAGTATTGAGGAAAATGTCCACCAGCTCCAGCGCCAGACCCTCGCCCATAACACGGGCGCCCAGGCACATAACGTTGCTGTCGTTGTGTGCACGGGTGAATTTTGCGGAGAAGCAATCGGAGCAGAGCGCCGCACGGATGCCCTTCACCTTGTTTGCCGCCATGGACATGCCGATGCCCGTGCCGCAGATGAGGATCCCCAGCTGTGCGTTTCCGTCGTTGATCTCCTTGCAGAGTGCCTTTGCAAATACGGGGTAATCGCAGGATGCTTCGCTGTCGGTTCCGCAATCGATGACGGTGTACCCCTTCTCGGTCAGATACGCCTTCACAACGCCCTTCAGGGCAAATCCGGCGTGGTCGGATGCAATAACGATGTTCATATTTCTTAATTCCTTTCGGATGTTTTACTTTCTTTTTCCAGCTGCTCCCGCTCTGCCTGAGGCAGGCGCAGGTATTTCGGCTCCAGCTTGTCGGGGGAGAGCAGGTCGGACTCCGATGCGAGGGCGCCGATCTCTGCCACCTCTTCCGCGCGGATAAAGGCTCTCAGCCCGTCCGCAACCACGGCGATCCTCCCTGCGGCGTCGGCGGCACGCTTCGCAATGGCGCTTCCGTCCCCGCAGAAATAGAGAGGACCATCGGTTTCCTCCAAAAGAGCGTCCACCGAGATCTGACGGTCTTCGGTGCAACGAATGCCGTTTTTGAAATTGGCGTTATAAAGCATTCCTCTGCGGGCGTCCTCCACGGCACAGACCGTGCCATTGAATTCGATCCCATGCGCCAGCGCCTCAGGGGACGATACCGCAATGCAGGGCGTTTTGTTCTTATGCGCCAATCCCTTTGCCGTTGCCACGGCGATCTTGATTCCCGTAAAGGATCCGGGACCCACCGCAACGGCAATGCGGTCGATTTGGTCAAGGGTGGTCTTGGAGTCGTTCAGAACCCCTTCAATGAGGGGCAAAAGGGTCTGACTGTGGGTCAGTCCCGTGTTTAAGTATCTCGATGCGATCACCGTCCCGTCCCGCCAAAGGCAGGCGGAGCAGGCAAGGGTGGATGCGTCAAAGGCAAGTATGGTCATGTGGGCTCTCCCAAACGAAGGATCCGCTCGTTTACGTCGTCTCCGTATTCAAAATAGATCCGCACCGCATCCTCGGGCAGATATTCCTCTGCGTTTTCGCTCCATTCGATAAGGCTGACCGTTCCCGGATCCCGATCGAAAAAGCCGATGGAATACAGGTCGTCATACCCCGAAAGGCGGTAAAGGTCATAGTGGTATACGATCTTGTCCGCATCGTATCGATGGCAGAGGGCAAAGGTGGGGCTGGTCACGTCTCCGTCATATCCCAATCCCTGCAAAAACCCTTTGACGAACTCGGTCTTCCCGCAGCCCATTTCTCCGAACAGACAAATGGTGTCCGCGGTCAGCGTTTGGGACAACTCCCGTCCCAGCGCCTTGGTTTCGTCTTCGGATCTTGTCCGATAAATCATTTTTTCTCCTCCGACGATTTCTTTGCTTTTTTGCAGATGCGTTCCCTGATCTCGTCCAGCTTCAGCTTTTCGTTCAGATCCTTCAGGGTTATGCGCTTGCTCTCGGGATCAACGTTGGGCTCTGCATTCAGGGGGAATCCCTTTTCCGTCAATCTGCGGTTTGCATAACGCTTGACCAGCGTGAAGATGACTGCAAAAATGGGAACGCTGAGAATGAACCCAAGAATACCGAACAATCCTCCGCCGATGGTGATGGATACCAAAACCCAGAGGGTGGGAAGCCCCGTGGATTCGCCCGCAATCAGGGGATCCAGCAGGTTTCCGTCGATCTGCTGAAGAACGAGGATGAAAATAATAAACCAGAAGCATTGCATGGGGTTGACCAGCAACAGCAGGAATGCGGAGGGAATGGCTCCGATGAAGGGACCGATCATGGGGATGATGTTGGTTACGCCCACCATGAAGCTGATCAGAACGGCGTACTCAAATCCGAAGATCTTCAGGAACGTGAAGCAGATCAATCCAACGATCACCGACCCGATGATGCGCCCCGAGATGTAGCCCGAAAGGGTGTTGGTGGTCAGCTTGGCAATTTCCTCGATGGTATCGGGGAGATCCTTGGGGAAGATGGCATGGATCAGCTTTTTGATCTGCCATTTCAGATGATTTCGATCCAACATAATGTAAATCGAAATGATCAGGCTCAGAATGGCGTTGGTCACGCCGCCCGCAATGCTCTTGGTCAGATCGAAGATCTCGGGCAGACGGTTTTCCACCAGGTCCACAACCGATCCGATGGCGGAGATCATCCAGGCTTCCCATTCGGAAAAGTCGAAGGGCTCGATCTGCGCTGCGAGATATTCGTTGCCTGCAATGAAGGAATTCAGCGCATCCTCGATGTTTGAGACGTAGGTGCTTACGTTTGCCAGAAGCATGGTCACGCTGGCGGAAACCTCGGGGACGACCGCCACGAGGAATACGGCAATGAATGCAAGCAGCGTGATGTAGGTCAGCGCCACGGAAAAGCCCGAGGTCAGCTTGTTTTTGTGCTTTGCCTTGTGAAACGCACGGGCAAAGAGACGGTAATACATTTTGTACGGACGATCAATGAACAGGGAGATCAGCACCCCTGCGATAACGGGGGTAAGAACTGCCTTCAGGAGCTTGAGTCCGCCGATGATGGCGTCAAACTGCAGCACTGCCAGGGCAAACAGCGCGGCAATGGCACAGAGGGCAACGATGCTTCGGAATAATTTTTTTTCCATAGAATTCTCCGTCAGTGGGAATGTGGTGTTTGTTTGAGTTTATTATAACATAAGGATACAGTAAAATCTATAGTTTTAAAGAAAAATTCAAAAAAAAACCTATTCCGCAGCCCTCAGAACCGTGATCTCCGAAACGCGCAGGTAGA
Source organism: Clostridia bacterium (assembly GCA_017424085.1). Classification (GTDB taxonomy): domain Bacteria; phylum Bacillota; class Clostridia; order Oscillospirales; family UBA644; genus RGIG995. Next base: position 3,426 of record JAFPBP010000015.1, on the reverse strand, counting down.
TATACGCCTGCCCGTAGACCGTTTCGGTCATCAGAATCCCCGTTACCAGAACGGGAGTCCCGTCTGCGGGGATCTCCTCGTCGGATCGGATCTCAAATCCCAGGGGAGAGCCGTCTGCCGTTTCTCGCAGAACGTAGTGGTAATGGGTCCCCATGAATTCCTGGGTGGCGCAGTATCCCGAGAGACGGACGGTTTTTCCCAGATAAGGCTCGGGATCCGAGGAAATGCGCAGGATTACTTCCCCTGCGTCGTCTCCCGTTGCGTCGATGACCGACGCGCACCCCGTGACGCAAAGGATCAATAACAACAGAAGTATGGCGGTTCGTTTCATTTTCGTCGGTTCCTTCCTCTTTTCTGATTTAATTATACCTTCCCGCGCAGAAAAGTCAAGTCTTTTCTCAAATATTTTGCAAATTTCCCGTAAAGTACTTGATTTTTCTTCCGTAATTTGGTATAATAAATAATATTCCGCTCATTGCGGAGAAAAACGCGCTCATTCGCGCACGGGAGGTTCTTATGTCAGACAAGAAAAACACCTTTTACATCACCACCCCGATCTATTACACCTCGGGGCACCTTCACATCGGCAACTCCTACACCACCGTTGCCGCCGACACCATGGCTCGCTACAAGCGAATGTGCGGCTATGACGTCATGATGCTCACGGGCACCGACGAGCACGGTCAGAAGGTGGAACGCAAGGCTCAGGAGGCAGGAAAGACCCCCGAGGAATTCGTGGACGAGATCGTTGCCGACATCAAAAATATCTGGGAAGTTCTCGGCATCGATTACGATAAATTCATCCGCACCACCGACGATTATCACGTGGCTGCGGTTCAGAAGATCTTCCAGGCCCTGTACGACAAGGGCGAGATCTACAAGAGCGAATACGAGGGGATGTACTGCTCCCCCTGCGAGGCATTCTGGACCCAGCATCAGCTGGTGGACGGAAAGTGCCCCGATTGCGGCAGACCCGTGGAAAAGGCGAAGGAGGAAAGCTATTTCTTCCGTCTTTCCAAATATCAGGATAAATTGATCGAATTGTTGGAAAATAATCCCGACATCCTTCAGCCCGCAGGCCGCGCCGCAGAAATGATCAATAACTTCCTCAAGCCCGGTCTTCAGGATCTCTGCGTTTCCCGCACCACCATCAAGTGGGGCATCTCCTTGCCTTTCGATCCCAAGCATATCGCTTACGTTTGGGTGGATGCTCTGTCCAACTATATTACCGCCCTCGGGTACAATTCCGAGGATGACAGCCTGATGAAGAAGTATTGGCCCGCCGACATTCATCTGGTGGGGAAGGACATCGTCCGCTTCCACACCATCATCTGGTTCGCTATTCTCATGGCGCTGGATATCGAGCTGCCCAAGCAGGTCTACGGTCACGGCTGGCTTCAGATGAACGGGGATAAGGTCTCCAAGAGTAAGGCTTCGGGTGCCGCGGATATCGTGGACCCCATCTTCCTTGCGGATCACTTCGGACGGGACGCCATCCGTTACTTCCTGCTTCGTGAAATGCCCTTCGGCTCCGACGGGGAATATACCTACGACGGACTGATGACCCGCATCAACTCCGACCTTGCAAACGATCTCGGGAATCTGGTTTCCCGCTCCGCCGCTATGGCTGTGAAGTATTTTGACGGCAAGATCCCCACCGCCCGCGTGGCAGGGGAGCCCGACGGCGATCTTCTTGCCCTCATTGCCGAGACTCCCAAGAATGCCAAGCCCTATATGGATTCCATGTCCTTCTCGCTGGCGTTGACCGAGATCTTCAAGCTTGTCTCCCGCGCCAACAAGTATATCGACGAGACTGCTCCCTGGGCTCTTGCAAAGGATCCCGCGCAGACCGACCGTCTTGCCACCGTTATGGCAAATCTCTTTGAGGCGATCCGCGTGATCTGTAATCTGCTCCTGCCCTTCATGCCCGATACCTGCAATAAGGTCCTCGCTTCCTTCGGCGCCTCCGCCGTTGCGTGGGATGCCTGCGCAGAGGAGGGCAATCTGAGCGGTGAGATCTGCGTTACTCCCTGTCCCGTCCTCTTCCCCCGCATCGACGTGAAGAAGGAAATGGCTGCCGTGGGTCTGGGTGAGGCAGAGGCTCCCAAGCCCGCCAAGAAGGAAAAGAAAAAGAAGCCCGCAGAGCCCGCTCCCGCCGCAGAGCTCGCCATCGAAGAGTTCCTGAACGTGGATCTCTCGGTTGCGAAGGTTCTGGAATGTGAGGCTGTGGAAAACAGCGAAAAGCTTCTGAAGCTGAAGGTGTCCTTCGGAAACGAGGAACGCCAGATCGTTTCGGGCATTGCCAAGTCGTACGCTCCCGCAGACCTTGTGGGGCATAACGTGGTCGTGGTGAAAAACCTGAAGCCCGCCGTGATCTTCGGTCTGGAAAGCTTCGGCATGATCCTTGCCTCCGGGCAGGGGGAGAACATTCACGTGCTCTTCGCCGATGATTCCAAGCCCGGAGACCGCATCCGCTGAAAATGCCGTGGAAGGACCTTTCGGGGTCCTTCCCTTACTTTGAGGATATTATGCTGTTTGATTCACATGCTCATCTGGACGATCGCGCCTTCGATGCCGACCGTGAGGAATTGATCCGCTCCCTGCCCGAGGCGGGGGTGGGGCACGTTCTGATCCCCGGCTCGTCGGTGGAGTCCTCCCGCAAGGCGCAAGCCCTTGCCGCCGCCAACCCCAATTTCTGCTTCGCCGCAGGGGTTCATCCCGGTTCCATATCGACCATGACCCGTGACGACATCGATGCCCTTGCCTCCCTTGCGGAGGATCCCAAGTGCGTGGCGATCGGGGAGATCGGGCTGGACTACTATTATTACAAGCTTCCCGAGGAACGGGATACCCAGCGCTATTGGTTTTACCAGCAGCTTCATCTGGCGTACGAGCTGGGGTTACCCGTGATCATACATGATCGGGAGGCTCATAAGGAATGCTTTGACGCCGTCTCCCGCTTCGGGGTACGGGGTGTGTTCCATTGCTATTCCTCGTCGGCGGAGATGGCGATGGAATTGGTAAAGATCGGATTCTACTGCTCCTTTACGGGAGTCGTCACCTATCAGGGCGCCCGCCGTGCCCTGCTGGCGATCGAGCGCTTACCCTTGGAGCGGATCCTGATCGAGACCGATTCCCCTTATCTTGCCCCAGTCCCCCTGCAGAAGCAACGCAACGACCCCCGCAACGTCCTTGCCGTAGCGCAGGTCATCTCCCGCATCAAGGGGATCCCCGTAGACGACGTGATCCGCATTACGGCGGAAAATGCGGCGCGCCTGTTCCGTATTGAGTTGTGACGCTCGTGTGACGGAACTGCTTCAAAAGAAGAAACTTTCTTATTTCCCTTGAAAAGAAATGTCATTTTTCCGAATTTTCGGAGTGTACCCCTTGCATTTTCGCATATAATATGGTATAATAGTCGAGAAG
>JAFPBP010000148.1 GCA_017424085.1 Clostridia bacterium | reverse complement strand
TTGGCGGTCCTTCTTCTCGCAAAAGCCTGATTTCCGATGATTTCCGTGTGGAAGGAGACGGGTATTTTCTTACGGCGGAGGATGGGCGCGTTTACGTGAATTACCGTCCCGAGCAGACGGCGCAGGCGTCGCGCCTTTCGGCGGTCCAACCGTGTGTATCTATTCGGGAATGGTCTTTTAGTCCTTGTGCCACTTTGGAGGATTTGCTTGTTGAGGCACTATCCGGGACTGCTGATGTAAGGGTTTACAAGGATCAGTTTTTCGGTGATTCTGAAAAGGTTTTGATGTTTGACAGCCGTTATCTGGAACGCGTGGTTCCTTCTGAAAAGTATGAGATTTTTGGTTGTGGATTCTTTCGAGGGGCTTTGTTTGCGAGACTTAATCTTGCAACGGATCTTTCATCTGACGTTCGGGATGAATATCCCGGTTCTATTGGTATCTATTCCGATTTAGGAAAAAATGATCTCACTTCTCACCCAAACAGGGTATTCCCCGGATACGATGTTTTTCCTGAGTCCGGAAAAGGGTTTTATACTGCGGAGGGTTCTTCTGAAGAGTTGAAATGGACTGTTTATATCCAAGAGGTTGATGGGTTGACCTGTTATGTTATGGAAAGGCATTATTCTCACTATGAGATGTGGGTCTTTTTCCAAAGAGATGGCGTTAACTGGGTTATCGATGTGCGTGATCGTGTTTACATCTCTCCGGAAAAGCTTCTTTCTTGTTTTTCAATCGAACCCTTCACGACCAATTTGGAGAAGCTTCTGAAAAAAGCGACTTGATGAATGCAATCTTCGATAAGAAAAATTCCGAACGAGCGATCGTTCGGAATTTTTTTGCTTACGGGGTTGCAAAATGCGGCGGGATGTGCGCGGGTTGGTGTTGTCGGAACGCTTGCAAAAGAGCCCCCTCTGTTTTTCCGAATCGTGAGGGAAACCTGCAAAGGTCGCTTGTGCTCCGCAATTTTTTGGTTTTTTTCGCAGAACTGCGGCATACCCTCTTGACATTTCGGGAAAAGTATGATATGATAATTTCATCGAAACTGTATTATTTTGGGAGGTTTTTATGTATTACATCGGAATTGATCTGGGCGGCACCAACATCGCCGTGGGCATCGTGACCAAGGAGGGCGAGATCGTCAAGAAGACCTCGGTTCCCGCCCGTGCGGAGCGTCCCTTTGAGGAGATTTTTGCAGACATGGCTGCCTGCATCGCAAGACTTTTGAACGAAACGGGAATCCCCGAAGGCGAGATTGCCTCCATCGGCATCGGCACCCCCGGCTGCATCGACACCGAAAAGGGTATGCTGGTGTTTGCGGGGAACTTCAAATACGGTAAAATGGTCAACTATCGGGATCTGATGGCGAAGCACTATCCCAACATTCCCGTTTATATCGGAAACGACGCCAACGTTGCCGCGCTGGGTGAGGTCCGTGCGGGCTCCGCCAAGGGCATGCGCCACGCCATTATGATCACTCTGGGCACCGGCGTGGGCGGCGGCATCATCATCAACGGCGAGATCTACGAGGGGCAAGCCTCCGCCGCGGGCGAGCTGGGGCACATCGTTCTGGTTCAGCACGGGGAGCAATGCACCTGCGGCCGCAAGGGCTGCTGGGAAGCCTACGCCTCGGTGACGGGCTTGGTGCGTCAGACCAAAGCCGCCATGCAGGCAAACCCCGATTCCATCATGAACAACACTCCCATGGATCAGGTCAGCGGCAGAACTGCCTTTGACGCCGCCAAAAAGGGCGACAAAGCGGCTCTTGCGGTGGTGGACCGATATGAAGAATATATCGCCGAGGGCTTGGCTGATATGGTCAATATTTTCCGTCCCGAGGTTCTGATCATCGGCGGCGGCATCTGCAAGGAGGGCGAATATCTGTTGGCTCCCGTGCGGAAATACGTGGGCGAAAAGGCGTTCGGCGCAGGACTTCTGCCCGAGCAGAAGATCGTCGTAGCCTCTCTCGGAAACGACGCAGGTCTCATCGGCGCCGCTCTGCTGCATGCGTGAGATCGTTCTGGGGAAAAACGACGGAGGGCTGCGGCTGGATAAATTCATGTCCCGCACCTTCCGCACCATGCCCCCTGCGCTGGTCCGCAAGTACATCCGCCTCAAATGCATCCGCGTCAACGGCGTTCACGGCAAAGCCGAAACGGTGTTGCAGGCGGGGGACGTGTTGCGGTTCTATATCAGCGACGAATTCTTTGAAAAGGCTCCCTCTGCGGACCTGTCCCGCGTGACCCCCGATTTCGGCGTGGTCTACGAGGATGAAAATATCATTTTGATGAACAAGCCTGCAGGCTTGATCTGTCAGCCCGACGATCGGGAAACCTTCAATACCCTGGCAAATCAGTTGGTCTCCTATCTCATCCGCAAGGGGGAATATGACCCCGCCGCGGAGCATGCCTTTGTCCCCGCCCTGTGCAATCGCATCGACCGAAACACGCAGGGCATCGTCATCGGCGCGAAAAACTCCGCCGCCTTGATGATGATGAATGAAAAGATCAAGGCGAGGGAGATCGACAAGGGCTACCGTTGCCTGGTCTTCGGCGTGCCCGATCCCGCACAGGGGGATTTTCGCGCCTTTTTGAAAAAGGATGCGGCGACCAACACCGTCACCGTCCGTGATCGCGGGGGCGACGGCTATCGGGATATCCGCACCGCCTACCGCACTCTTGCCACCGACGGCACCGTGTCCCTGCTGGACGTGACCCTGTATACGGGCAGGACCCATCAGATCCGCGCCCACATGGCGCATCTGGGTTACCCCTTGGTAGGGGATACCAAATACGGCACCGCCCGCCAAAATCAGGGCTATCCCTTCCGCTTTCAGGCGCTGTCCTCCTGCCGCCTCACCTTCGCCTTTTCCACAGACGGAGGCGTTCTGGACTATCTGAAGGGCAAAACCTTCACCGCGCCTCCCTTCTTTGAGGATTGGGACATCTGCCGCAATCTTACCCCGTTGCAATAATTTCTGCGTCCCGAGAGCTGTCTCGGGCGCACTTTTTAGGAGCATATTTATTCTATGGAAGAAGTCTTTTCCACCGCCTCTCTCCCCGTTTACGCCTACAGAAACGCCGCCCTGCACGGGTTTTGCCTGTCCCTTTACGTGCGCGCGGGATCCATGTACGAGTCCGCCGAGGAAAACGGTGTGAGCCATTGTCTGGAGCATATGGTCTTCCGCAACGTGAACCGAAGCATGAACGGGGGACTTTATCAATTCCTCGACCGTTGCGGCCTGTCCTTCAATGCGGTTACCTATAAAGAATTGGTCCAATTTTATATCGTGGGCGCCACCGAGCATTTCGACGACGCTGTCACCGTCTTTTCCCATATCTTCGATCCCATGGACCTTCCCCGCAGCGAGATCGAGCCCGAGATCCGCCGCATCAAATCCGAGATCCGGGAGGCGGACGAATTCACCTGCCTGGATTATTTCGCCGACGGGTGCGTGTGGGAGGATACCTCCCTTGCCCGCTCCATTCTGGGTCCCGTGGGGAATCTCAACCGCATGGGGAGCCGCTTTTTGGCGGATGCCGCCCGACGGATGTTCTCGGGAAATAATATGTTCTTTTACGTGACGGGAAACGTGCCGGACTCTGCGCTGTCTCGGTTCTGTTCCTCGGTTCCCGCCTTGGAATCTACCGTTTCCCTGCGGGATAATAACGCACCCCTGCCCCGATCCTTTTGCCGCCGCCCCCGTCGGATTTTCCTTAAAAACAGCGACGAAACGGTGGTTCGCTTCTCCTTTGATTTCGATCCCGCCCGCTATTCCCATGCGGAGCTGATGCTTCTGTATGATATTCTCTTCTACGGCGAGTGCGGCAAGGTCTTTCGGGAGCTTTCCGAACGCACGGGGCTGATCTACAGCTTCGATTCCAGCATCGAGCGCTTCCGCAACGGAGGCGTGATCCATCTCAAATACGAGGTGCGGCAGAACGACCTTTATCGCTCCGTGGAGCTGGTTCGTGATCTTCTGAACGGATTGAAACGGGGAATCACCGACGAATTGGAGACCGTTCGCCCCTTGTATTTGGATAACGGAGATCTGATGCTGGACAGCGCCGAGGATCTGAACTGGAACCGCGCCTACGAGGTCCATTTTCTGGATTGTCCCTATCCCACCCACGAAGCACGCAAGCAGGCGTTTGCCTCCGTGCAGCCTCAGCGGATTGCACAGATCGCACGGGAAATCTTCCGTCGCGACCACCTCACCTTCGCCATGAAGGGGAATCGGCGCCGCGTGGATTGCGGTTTATTGGAATCTGCCCTGTCTGAACTCGGGTAAAATCGCACAATGAGCCGCGGGTAAAAATACTGATTGTTTGTAAATGTTGCACAAAGTTTCTTATTCCAAAATGGTTTACGCATCGAAAAAACCTGTCAACCGCAATGGTTTCAGCGATTTTCGGCGTGCAAAATCCCTAAAAAATATTTTGAAAAAGGGCTTGACAAATCGGGAATTTTGTGGTATACTATTCAAGCGCCAAAAACGAGACAAGTTTTCAGCGCGATGAACCTTGAAAATTAAACAGTGAATTTTTTGTACCCTGTTGAT
>JAFPBP010000147.1 GCA_017424085.1 Clostridia bacterium | reverse complement strand
GCTCAGCTCTTCCTCGGTATGTACGATGGAGATCCCAACGCTGGATCCGCAGGAGCAGGGCTTGACCACGCAGGGGAGGGACACGGCTTTGGGAACGCTATCGCGGGACAGGTCCAGCGTGATCCCGTCGGGGGTGGGGATCCCCTCGGCGCGCAGGATCTTTTTGGTGATGTCTTTGTCCATGGCAAGGACGCATCCCACGTGGGTGGATCCGGTAAAGCGAATGTTTTCCGCCTCCAGAATGGCTTGCATCTGCCCGTTTTCACCCATGGCACCGTGAAGCGCCATGAATACGATATCCGCTTCGCGGCAAAGATTCAGTACGTTTTTCCCCACAAGAGAACCGTTTTCCGCGTGGGTCAGAAGCTCCTTCAGATCGGGAGCGGCTTCGGGGATCTGATAGGAATATTCCTCATCCCCCGCTTTGCGGAACAGGGAATCGGGATCCTTTCCGTTCAGATCCATGCCGAAAAATGCGTCTACCAGAAGCACCCGATGCCCCGAGCGCATGAGCGCGTTGGCAATCAGGCTTCCCGAAGACAGGGAAACGTCCCGTTCGGGCGAGTAGCCGCCCGCAAGAACCGTAATTTTCATATCGTACTCCTCATTTCAGTTTGATAAAGCCGTACACGTCGCCGTTGGAGACCCGCGCGATCCCATCCTCGGTGAAGGGGTTCACGTCGGTCCAGTAATATCCTGCGATCTGCGTGCCGTCGGTGTTGATGAATCCGTATTTGGTGCCGTTGCCCACGGCGGCAACGCCGTTGACAAAGTCCGAGGCGGAGGCGTATTGCAGGGCAATGACCTCCTCGCCCTTTTCGTTGATAAATCCGAAGCTCCAGCCCGCCCCCGAGGATTTTGCCACGCGGGCAAGCTTATCTGCGGTGAAGGAATATGCCTTGCCGTAAAGCTTGTCGGTGATCTTATTTCCGTCGGTATTGATGAAGGTGAACTGCCGCTGGGTCTCCACCAACGCAAAGCCGTGGCTGAAATTCTCCACGCTGTCCCAGGTGGGAGCGATGACGAATTCCCCCTTGGTGTTGATAAAGCCGTAGGGCTTGGTGTATTCCACGCAGGCGGCGGCAAGACCACCGCAGAATTCCCGCGCATCGTACCACAAAAAGTCCAGAACCTGCTTGCCGTCCTTGTCGATATACCCCGTGTTGATGCCCTTGGAGGAGTCTCCGTAGAAGACGGGGATCATGCCCTCGTCCAGGGTGGCGGCGTCTCCGTAGATGAACTCGGTGACCGTTTCGCATTCGGTGTTGATGAAGGCGTAGCGATTGTCCTTTTTTACGCAGGCGATGCCGTTATGAAATGCGGTCGCCTCGGAATAAACGGCGCCCGTGACCGCTTTCCCCGTTTTGTCAATGTAGCCGTAGTAGATCCCGCTTCCGTAGACCGCAAGCCCCTCGGAGAAGGCGTAGGTGGAGGAGAGGGTGAAGGGGATGACTACGTTTCCCTTGGTGTCAATGTAGCCCCAGCGCCCGTTTATCTGCACGGCGGCAAGCCCCTCGGAAAAGGAATTTGCGGCGTGATAGGCAGGCTGGATGACGACCTTCCCCTCCGTGTCGATAAAGCCCCATTTTCCGTCCTTTTTCACGGCGGCAAGGCCCTCGGAGAAATCCTTCGCTCCCTCCCAGGTGCCGTCGAGGGTGTAAAGGTATTCGTTGTTTATTTTTTTCAGTCCGTCATAGGTGAGGACGAAGACTGCGCCCACCGCAACGGCGACGAGTAAAACCAGCGAGATCGACAGAATTACGATGCGTTTTTTCATGGGTATCTCCTAAGAACATAATTATACAGTATAATGATACCACATTTTTCGGAAAAAAGCAAGAGCCTGAATCGAAAAACCGCTGATTTTTGCCGACATTTTTATGGAAAAATTGCAATAATCGTTCCGGAAGGAATATTTTTCATCGCTTTGGGCAGGATAGGGCAAGAAAGGACGGTTATTCCAATGTATGTAAAAATCAGAAAATCGACCCTTGTCGTCTGCTCCCTGCTCGCGGTGCTTGCGGTGATCGGGCTGTGTGCCGCCGTTTTGACGCTGGATCTTCTGCGGGACGGTCAGCGGGACGACTATCGGGCTTCGGTGGCAGTGCAATGGAGGCAATCGGTATCGGAGCTGGCGGAGGCGTTGTCGGATTTAGAGACCGATCTGCAAAAGGGATTGTATTCCTCGGGGTCCTATCAGGCGGTTTCCTGGGCGGCGCGGGTCTTTTCCCATGCGGGTGCCGCACGCACGGCGCTGGAGTCCCTGCCCCTGTACGAGCTGCGGCTGAGCGGCACCGAAACCTTCCTGAATCAGGTGGGGGAATTTACGCTGGAGCTGGCGCGTAAGCAGCTGCGGGGAGAGACTGCGGACGAGGATGAGGTGAACTCTCTGAAGACCTTGGCTCTGCGGGCGCAGGAGCTGGCGGACGAGATTCTGTCCATGGCGGAGCGGATCAGCGACGAGAACCCCGATTTTAACGCCATGCAGCAGCTTCTTCAGCCCTCCGAGGAGGGCGCGGAGCCCACGCAATTCGAATCGCTGGAGTCGATCTTCGAGGGAGATCCGCCCTTGATCTACGACGGAGATTATTCCGCATGGCGGCAGGGACGCACCTCCGCATGGCTCAAGGATCTGCCCGAGGTGTCCGCCGAGCGTCTTCTTGAGATCGCGGGAAACTATTTGTCTGCCGAGGGGGTATCCGAGGGGGTGTCCTACGATCAGCCCATGGCGCTTCGGGAGTTCGTCCGAGGGGAGGATTCTGTGCTTCTGACCTGTCGGGGCGGCTATTTGTGCGGACTGAGCCTGTCCCGTGAGGTGGGTGAGGGAAAATTGTCCTTGGACGAGGCTCTGCGCAAGGGGGCGACGCATCTTGCCTCCTTCGGCTACGAGGATATGGAGCCCATCGCATGGTCGGTCAGCGATAATCGGGTGACGGCGGTCTACGCTCTGCGGCAGGACGGGGCTTTGATCTACGCCGATCGCATCACCGTGGCGGTGGCGCTGGACGATGGGGCGATTTTGAATCTGGACGCCACGGAGTATCTCTTGTCCCACGTGCCCGACCGAACCGTCTCCTACGAGGTTTCGGCAGACGCGGCACGGACCGTTCTTCGCTCCGATCTGAGGGTCCTTGCGACCGATCTTGCGGTCCTTATGGGCGGGGACGGCTCGGAGACTTTGTGCTGGCAGTTCACCGTGCGGGGGGAGGATGAAACCAAGGTTCTCGTGTTCATCAACGCAAAAACCTCGGTGGAGGAGGAGATCCTCATTTTAGTGGAGGATGACGATCGCCGCACCGCCGTATAAGAAAAACGAGTCGGGAGTTTAAGTCCCGACTCGATCGTTTATTTATTTTCTTCTCGCTGAAATCCGTTGCCCAGAACCTCGGTGGCGTCGGAAACGATCATGAACGCCTCGGGGTCTGCCATGCGAACGGTGCGCTTCAGATGGAACAGCTCGTAGCTTCGCACCACCACAAGGACCACGTCCTTGCCTGCTTTCGTGTAACCGCCCTCCGCGTTCCATACGGTGGCGCCACGGTTCACGTCCTGCAAAATTCCCTGCAGAACCTCGTCTTTTTTGTTGGTGATGATGCTGACGCTCTTTGCCCGCTCCATGCCGTTGAGAATGGTGTCAATGACGGTGGAGGAAAGCCATACGGTGATAGCGGAATAGAGGATGGACCATAGGTCTTGGTATGCAACGGCGGCGATGACCAGGATCACGCCGTCGGCGATCAGAATGACCTTTCCGTAGCTGACTCCGCGGAACCAGCCCTTGATGAGCTTCGCCAGAAGGTCGGTGCCTCCCGTTGCCATGCCTCGGCTGAAGATGATTCCAAGCCCCGCACCCGCACAGACCCCTCCCGCCACGGCGGCAAGGAGCTTGTTTTCCAGAAAGGCGGGAAGAAATGCGGTGGCGTCCAGCATAAGGGAGATGACCACGGTGGCAAACAAGGTCTTGAAAAAGAAGCTCCGCCCCAATTTTTTCCAGGAAAGCAGGAACAGGGGCAGGTTCATCGCCAGGACCGAAAGACCGATGGGGAAGTGGAGCAGATAGTTCAGAACCGATCCCAGACCGGTCAGTCCGCCCACGGAGATGTGATTTGGGTCAATGAACATCCGAACGGCGGCGGAATAGATAAAGCTTCCCACCAGCGCGAAGAGAACGTCGATTGCCAGGGATTTCAGATTGAATTTGTGTTTCATACAGTCTCCGAAAAAAGTCCCGACGCAGAAAGCAAGATCCTATGTCGGGAAAGAGTTATTTCGAGGAAAGGGCTTGGTAGATCACGGAAAACAGTTCGCTGAGCCGTTCGGTGCTTCCGATCAGATAAAGGTATCCGAACAGGGTCTCCAACCCCGTGGCGCGCTTGTATTGGATCACGTCGGAGTTGCGGTGCCCCGTGGCGTCGGAATTTCGTCCCCGCTTGAAGAGGGAAAGCTCGGTTTCGGTCAGAAGGGGCAGGATCGCCTCCACACCGTCGCTTTGCGCGGCGGCGGAAACGAAGCGAAGCGCCTCTCTGTGCAGGGTTCCGTTGGGACGGTTGTCCCGTAAGACTAAGGTCTCCCGCACCAGAAGCTCGTATACTCCGTCTCCCAGATACGCCAGCGTCAGAGGAGAATACTGCCGTGCCTCCGCCTCGGTGAGGGGGTTGGGATTTTGCAGCATACTTACAGCTCCCTCCGATTTTCGATGGCTTTTGCCAGTGTCAGCTCGTCCGCATATTCCAGATCGCCGCCCACGGGAAGCCCGAAGGCAAGGCGGGAAACTCGCAGGTTCATGGGCTTGAGAAGCTTGGAAAGATAGATCGCCGTAGCGTCTCCCTCCACCGTGGGGTCGGTGGCAAGGATCACCTCTTGAATGGGCTGCTCCGCCACGCGGATCAAAAGCTCCTTGATCTTCAGATCGGCGGGACCCACTCCGTCCATGGGGGAGATTGCGCCGTGCAGCACGTGATACAACCCCTTGTAGCCGTGGGTCTTTTCCACCGCCATCAGATCGGCGGGGGTCTGAACCACGCAGACCACGCTCCGATCCCGCGAGGGGTCGGTGCAAATGGGACAAAGCTCGTTTTCGGTCATGTTCTGACAGTCCTTGCAGTACCGAACCGATTCCTTCGCCCGCAAAATGGCGTCGGCAAAGGCTTTCGCATCCCGAGGGGGCATGTTCAGCACGTGAAAGGCAAGGCGCTGGGCGGATTTTCCGCCGATGCCGGGCAGCGCGCGGAAGTGCTCGGTCAGCTCCTCCAGCGCATTAAAGCGGTATGCCATAGAATCAGAACCCGGGAATGTTGGGCAGATTGAGACCTGCGGTCAGCTTGCCCATTTCTTCCTCGTGGGTGGATTCCACCAGCTCGATGGCTTGATTGACGGCAACCACCAGCAGATCCTCCAGCATTTCGGGCTCGTCCTTGGCGTCGGCAAGCAGATCGGGATCGATCTTGATCTCCAGAACCTCCTTGGTTCCCTTGATCTTTACGCTGACGGCACCGCCGCCTGAGGTTACGTCATATTCCTTTTCGCTCAGTTCCTCTTCCAGCTTCGCGGAATTTTCCTGGAACTGCTGCAGCTTTCGCATCATATCTGCCTGAGAATTCTGTTGGGGGATACGGACTTTCATGGGGGATTCTCCTTTTATTCGTCATATTCGGGGATCTCTTCGTCTTCGTCGCCGAAGTCAAAGAGATTGTCTTTTTGCATTTGATTGATGGTTGCGTTGGGGATGTATTTGTCGGGGGGACAGTTTTCGATCTTCACCGTATAGCCCTCCTTGCGGTTTTCCTTCAAGGCGGCGCGGATCAGGTCCATGCATTGGGGGGTACGGATCTCTCGGTAATCTTCTCCGTCCTCTGCAAGCACCAGAATGGTATGCCCCTGATAGACTGCGGGCAGGGCTTCCAGAATGAATCCGAGAATGCGGTCCTCGCGGCTCACCGTGTGGGCGATGTCTCTCCATGCGTCCAGGGGCTGCCATCCGTCTGAGGAGATCGGCTCCGATGGAGACGGGGGAACGGGTGCGGTCGGGGGAACGGGTGCCGCAGGTTTAGGATTTGAGCGGATCGGCTTTGCCTCAGGCTCCCGATAGGCTCCCGACGAGGCGACCGACGGATCGGCAAAGGGGTCCTCAAACACGGGAACGGGGCGCTTTTTGGGCGGCTCGGGGATTGGCTTGGGTGCGGGGGGCGGAGGCGTTTGCGGCGCGGGGGGTTGAGTTTGCGGCGCGGGTTTTTGCACGGGCTGAGATACCGCAGGGGCTGCGGGTGCCGCGGGAATTCCACGCTTTACGGCTTCCTCCAGAGATGCCAGACGTGCCGCCAAAGCAATGGGGGTGGGCTCCAGCTCGGGCTTTGCCAGACGGAGCATGCAGACCTCCGTGTCTGCCCGTTTGTCGGGACTGCGGGGCAGAAGTGCCACCGTGTCCTGCAATATTTTCAAGGAATAAAGAATGCGTTCCGCAGGGAAGCTCTTTGCCAGCTCCGACAGAGCGTTGCGGTCGGATTCGCTCTTTTCCAAAACTGTCTCGGGATTCTTTGCGGAGCGGAAGATCATCAGATCCTTCATGGTGTCCATCATGTCGGAGCAGAGCCTTCCCGGATCCGCCGAGGCGTTGTACATATCCTCCACGGCGCGGTAGAGGGTGTCGGTGTCTCCGCGGCTGACCGCAGAGAGCAGATCGTAAATACGGCGCTTGGGAATGACGCCCAGAACCTGCTCCACCTGCTCCCGATCCTTCAGATCAATGACCTTGTCCAGAATGGAAAGCCCGTCACGGGAGGATCCGTCCGCCAATTCAGCCACCAGATCCAGCGTTTCCTCGTGGGCGGTTTTTCCTTCCTTTTCCAGAATGGAGCGGAACTGCTCGATGAGGATCTTTTTGGACAGGCGCATGAAATCGAATCTCTGACAGCGGGAGAGAATGGTTGCGGGAACCTTGTGGATCTCCGTGGTTGCCAGAATAAACAGCGCGTGAGCGGGAGGCTCCTCCAGCGTCTTGAGCAGAGCGTTGAACGCACCCGCCGAGAGCATGTGGACCTCGTCGATGATGTATACCTTATATTTTGCGGCGGTGGGGGCGTAGACCACCTCTTCCCGAATCTGGCGGATGTTCTCCACGCCGTTGTTGGAGGCGGCGTCGATCTCTTCCACGTCGTACAGGGTCCCGTCCAGCAAGCCCTTGCAGATGGCGCATTCGTTGCAGGGGTCTCCGTCCTTGGGATTCAGACAGTTGACCGCGCGGGCAAGGATCTTGGCGCAGGTGGTTTTCCCCGTGCCTCGGGTCCCCGTGAACAGGTATGCGTGAGAGATCTGCCCCGACGCCACCTGGCGCCGCAGGGTGATCGTCACCGCATCCTGCCCCACCACGTCTCCGAAGGAGAGGGGGCGATATTTTCGATATAAAGCGTAATGCATCGTTGTAAACTCCTCCGAAGTCAAAATGAGAATGTTTCGATAAAAAAGAAGCGGGTTTGTTGCTGTGCACCTCGCCGATTGCTTAATGCTGCTCAGTTTCCTGCCTGACATGGTTCGCAAGGCAAAGTCACGCAAGACCCGCTTCGCCTTTTATTATACTATAAACGAAAGAAAATATCAAGGGGTTTTTGAAATTTTTAGATTTTTGTACGAAATTCCCTTTACTTTTTCCTTTGGGTGTGGTATAATAAAGAAAAACGAAAGGGGGCGGCAGAATGCGATTGGACGCCGCGTGTGCCCTTGCCACGGGGAAGGGGCGCAAGGAATGCCGTGACGCCATCCGTCGAGGGGCGGTTTCGGTGGACGGAATCGTGGAGAAAAAAGCCGATCGGACCGTGACCGAGGGGCAACGGGTGGTCTGGAGCGGAGAAGAGTTGGATCTGCGGGAGCATTTGTATTTCATGCTCTGCAAGCCCGACGGACTCGTCTGCACCACCGAGGATCTGCCCGAAAGCGTATTGACTCTGTTTCCTCCCAAATATCGCAAGCGCCTGTTCTGCGTGGGACGGCTGGATAAGGACACCACGGGGCTTCTCCTTTTGACCGACGACGGTGCCTTTGATCATCATCTTATGTCTCCCAAGCACCATGCCGAAAAGGAATATGTGGTAACGCTTGCCCGTCCTCTGTCTGCGTCCGACGTTGAGAGCCTGCAGGGGGGCATGACCTTGGAAAACGGGGAAACCACCCTGCCCTGCCGCGTGATCCCGGAGGGGGAGACGACCTGCCGCATCGTCTTGCGGGAGGGGAAATATCATCAGGTCAAGCGGATGTTTGCCGCGGTCTCCAATCGTGTGATCGCTTTGCGTCGTGTGCGGATCGGCTCGCTCGATCTGGATCCGACGCTTGCCGACGGGCAGTGGCGGGAGCTGACGGAGGAAGAGGTTTTGCTTCTTTCCGAAAAAAAAGAGTGATCTTTCTCTCAAATGAAGGAGTTTATTATGGATTATCAGGCTCTCACCTTTGCCAACCTTCATCTTCATTCCAACCGTTCCGACGGGCTGTTTCGTCCGTTGCAGCTGCCTCGGATCGCAGGGTGCGTTGGGTACGGTGCTCTGGCGTTGACCGATCACGAAACCATTCACGGTCTTTCGGAATTCCGCCTTGAGGCGGAGCGTTGTAATATCGACACGATCCCCGGGGTGGAGATCTTTGCTCATCTGGAGGGCGACGAAAGGGTGTATCATATTACGGGGCTGGATTTTGATCCCGATGCCTTTCGTCCCTATTCGAAGCGCTTGGTTGCCTATCGTAACGAGGATACCCGCTTGAAATTTGAATACGCAAGGCAACACGGATTCTTTTCCTCCGTCGAATGGGCGGACGTTCTCCATTGGAATCCTCATACCGAATGGTTCCATGCGGCACAGATTCGGCAAACCCTGGATCTGATGGGCATTGCTTCCATTCAGGAGCAGGGAACTCTGGTTACCGACGGTCTGCTTTTGGAAGGAAGCAATACGGGGGATCTGTTTGTTCGCCCCATGAAAGAGGTGATCGACGCCATCCGTTCCGCAGGAGGGATCGCCGTTCTGGCACATCCTCGCATGGAGACGCTGACGTCGTTGAAGCAAATGGTGGATCTGGGGTTGAACGGGATTGAAATTTCCCACCCGTCCATCCCCGAACAGGCGGCAAAGGAGGCGACTCGTTGGGCGAGAGAATATAACCTGTACTGCTCCGGCGGAACCGATCATACGGGGGTTCTCAGCTCCTTCGGTGGGAAGGGCGTTCGCTCTGTTCGTTGCGGAATTTCGCAGGAGGATTACGAGATCCTCAAGAACCGTTTGTTGGGTTGAATCTTGACAATTCGGTAAAAATATGCTATAATAATATGCGGAAAACAATGTAAGGAGGTTCTTTTATGAACAGACAGTTTGCGCACCGTTATCAGGTGCGGTTGGACACCATGCAGGATTGCACCGATTTCGTTGCTGCAGTCACCTTGTGTAAAGGAAAGGTCTATCTCATGGATGCCAATAACGAATTCCGCGTGGACAGTAAGAGTCAGCTGGGCGTTATGATGGCGACCGCCGAATGGTCTGAGCTTTACGTGGTTTCCGACGAGGAAATTGCAGGCTTGATTTCAAAGTTTATCATCTGATCCTTTCGTCAATGACGTGGAGCGATACGGTTTCGTATCGCTCCTTTTTTCGTGTCACAAAGAGTTCAGGTAAGTTTTTGCGCCCGCTCCGATATACTGTACCGAGAAAGGAGCGATGTATATGACGATACGGGAATCGGTGCGGATCTACGATGGAAACGGGTGCAGGATCTCCTTCGGGCAGGCTCCGCAGGCTCGGGGGCGGAGTTTTACGGTGAATCGCACGGGGGAGTGCCTTTTTGTGCGGGAGTATCGGGACGGAAAAGAGATCTGCCCCACGGCGGAGGGGTTGTGCTGTGCGGGGACGTACCTGTGGGACACGGGGATGCGGGAGCGCGTTTTCTCCGTCTCCTCGTCGCGGGGATCCCATGTGCTTTTGCTGTCTCTGACCGAGGGGCGGGTCTCTTC